>NZ_JAQMHU010000025.1:0-49235 GCF_028307415.1 Curtobacterium uvaldense
GCCGAGACTCGGCCATGCGGACAGATTCGCGGCGGTTGCGTCGCGAAACTGTCCGCTGTGCCGAGTCTCGCCACCGTGGTGACGAGCGCGGCGGACGCGGCCGTCAGCGCGCGGCGGCGTGTGCGTACGCCCCCGCGGCGATGTCCTCGAGCAGGGACGGCCCGACGGGCTCCCACCCGAGCAACTCCTGCGTCGCGGTCGACGACGCCGACATCTCCGCGCCGAAGAACCCGCCGATGAACCCGAAGTGCGCCGACGCGTCCGACGGGTCGATGCTCGTGACCGGCAGCCCGAGCGCGTCGCCGATCGCTGCGGCGATGTCCCGCGTGGGGATCCCCTCCTCGGCGACGGCGTGCAACCGTGCGCCCGCGGGGGCCTGCTCGAGACCGAGCCGCACCATGCGGGCGGCGTCGGTCACGTGCACGGCCGCCCAGCGGTTGCTGCCGTCACCGATGTAGCCGGACACCCCGCGCTCGAGCGCGACCCCGGCCAGGTACGCGACGAAACCGTGGTCGCCGACGCCGTGCGTCGTCGGGCTGAACCGCGCGGCGATCGTGCGGACCCCCTGGTCGACGAAGTCGAGCGCCCGGTTCTCGCTGCCGCCGCGGGGGCTGTCCACGCCGGTGAAGGGAGACGGGTCCCGCTCCTCGGCGGGACGACCCGGAGCCAGCGCCGCGACCCCGGATGCCACCACGAACGGTCGGTCCGTGCCGACGAGGGCGCTCGCGAGGGTCTCGACGGCGGCGCGCTCGGTGGCGTTCGTCGCAGCCTGGTCGGACCAGTCGTGCTTGTTCGCGAGGTGCAGGACCCCCTCGGCACCGGCCGCACCACGGGCGAGCGCCCCGAGGTCGTCGAGGTCGCCGCGCAGGACCGTGACGCCCTTCGTCTCGAGCGCCGCCGCCGCCGCGTCGGAGCGTGCGAGGCCGGTGACGTCGTGCCCAGCGGCGAGCAGGTCGTCGACGGTGTGGGAGCCGATCCATCCGGAGGCCCCGGTGACGAACACGTGCATGAGTGGTCCCTTCGTGGGTGCCCGCAGCCTGATGTCACGGACTGACATCACCGTAGCACTCGATGTCAGCGACTGTCATCAGTAGGATCGTCCCATGGCACGATGGCGATCGGGCACCCGGGAACGACTGCAGGCGACCGCGCTGCAGCGCTTCGCCGAGCACGGCTACGACGAGACGACCGTCGCCGAGATCGCCGCGGCGGCCGAGGTCACCGAACGCACCTTCTACCGGCACTTCGCCGACAAGCGCGAGGTGCTGTTCGCCGGGCAGGACGACTTCACCGGCATGTTCACCGACCCGATCGCCCAGGCGCCCGTGGGGACACCCGCCCTCGCCCTGGTCGGCCGCGCGCTCGACTCCGCGGCCGCGTTCTTCCCCGACGACCGTCGCGCGTGGTCCCGGGCACGGCAGCAGGTCATCGACGCCGTCCCCGCACTGGGCGAGCGGGAGCTCGGCAAGCTCGCGACCCTGAAGGTCCACCTGGGCGGCGCACTGCGCGCACACGGGATCGACGAGCCGGCGGCCACGATCGCCGCGGAGACGGCGGTCACGGTGTTCCACCTGTCCTTCACGCAGTGGATCACGGACGGCGAGGACCGCGACTTCGCGGCGATCGTGCACGAGCGGCTGGACGCACTGACCAGGATCCTGCACCCCGGATCTTGAGCGTCCTCTTACCCGGACAGGGCAAGCTCGTCGTCATCCGTTCGAACGATCCTCACAGGGAGGAAGCGTGGCGACGAACACCCTCGCCCCCGAGCACGCCCGCTCGGTCGACCGCAGCACACCGGTCGGCCGTGGGACCCGTGCTGCCCGGCCGACGCCGCCACCGCCGCTGACCCGCCGCGCTCCGGCCCTCGACGGGCTCCGGACGATCGCCATCGCCATGGTGATCCTGTACCACCTGCACGTGCCGCAGTTCGAGGGCGGCTTCATCGGCGTCACCGTGTTCTTCGCCCTCTCCGGGTTCCTCATCACGACGCTGCTGCTCGGTGAGCACCGGAAGACCGGACGCATCCGTCTCGGGACCTTCTGGCTGAAGCGTCTGCTCCGGCTCTACCCGGCCCTCGTCGCACTCGTCGTGGTCGGGCTGGTCCTGTGGAACTGGGTCGGTGACTACAAGGGCGCCTCGTTCAGCCCCGGCGAGGCCGCGTTCATCGCACTGACCTACACCGGCAACCTCTTCCGCTCCTTCTGGGACACCACGCAGGGCGTCTTCGCGCACACGTGGTCGCTGTCGATGGAGGAGCAGTTCTACCTGGTCTGGCCGCCCGTCCTGGTGCTGCTCTTCCTGGTCCGCTCCCGTCGACGCTGGCTCATCGTCGGGCTCGGCGCGGTGATCGTGGTGTGCTCGGTCGTCGCCGGCCTGGTCTACGCGAAGCCGAACAGCGGCGCGACGCCCGACGTCTACTTCTCCCCCGTGCTCGGGGTCGTCCCGCTGGCGACCGGGTGCCTGCTCGCACTGCTGCTCGACGACGAGCGCATCCGCACGTGGGCCGCCGGGATCGCCGGGCACGTCGCGACCTGGGCCGGGATCGTCCTGCTCGCCGGGACCATGCTGTGGATCGGCGACGACTGGGCACAGCACGCCTGGACCTTCAGCGTCGTGCTGCCGCTCACGGGTGTCGTCTCCGCGGTGCTCATCGGCGGGCTCGTGTCGGTGCGGTCGCCGCTGTCGGCCGCACTCGCCTGGTCGCCGGTCTCGTGGTTCGGTCGGCGTGTGTCGTACGCCGCGTACCTCTGGCACCCGCTCGTCATCGCGCTCCTCGACCCCTTCGCCGTCGGGCCGTGGGGCAAGGTGCTCATGATCGCGGTCGCCGTCGTCGTGGCGGTCGGCGCCGCGTACGCCGTCGAGGTCCCCGTCGAGAAGGCACAGAAGCGCTTCCGCGAGGCCCGTCGACTCGCCGCCGAGGACCGCGCCGAACGCGCACGCGTCACCACCTGACGAGGTCGGCGAGCGTCCGCCGACGTGACGCACCGTCGGACGGGAGGCCCGTGGCGCGCCCGCCACGCGCCTCCCGTCCGGCGACGCCTGGGTGGGTCGTCGTGACCGTTCCGTAGGCTCGCCTCCGTGACCACGGAACGCGTCGACGTGCTCGTCGTCGGGGGCGGGCCCGTCGGCCTGTTCGCCGCTGCACTCCTCGAGCGGCTGGGCGTCACGGTCGCCGTCTGGGAGCGGCGCGACACCGAGCCGACGGGCTCGCGCGCGATCGGGATCCACCCGCCGTCGCTCGACGCCTTCGCCGCGATCGGCCTGGACACCGCGGTGCTCGCCGAGGCGGTGCTCGTCCGCACGGGCGTGGCCCGGAGTCGCGGACGGGAACTCGGGACGCTGTCGTTCGACCGTGCCTCCGCGACGCACCCGTACGTCGCGACGCTCGACCAGCACCGCACCGAGGCGCTGCTGCGCGACCGGCTCGCGTCCGGGACGCTGCGGACGGGCACGACGGTGACCGCCCTGTCCCGCCGCGTCGGGGACGTCGTGGCGCACGGTGTCGGACCCGACGGTGCCCCGGTCGTCGTCGAGGCGGCCTTCATCGTCGGCGCGGACGGCGCCCGGAGCGCGGTGCGGGACCTGGTCGGCATCGCGACCTCGGGCCGCGACTACCGCGACCGGTACGTGATGGGCGACTTCGCCGACCCCGAACCCGAGCAGGCCCGGTCGTCAGCACTGGTCGACGTCGGACCGGAGGGCGTCGTCGAGTCGTTCCCGCTGCCGGGTGGCAGGCGGCGGTACGTCGCCCTCGTGCCGGACGACCGCACCGCACCGGCCGGTGGCGCACCGGACCCGGACGCCGCCACCCGTCTCGCCGCGATCGTCGCCGGGCGCACCGGTGCACGGCCCGACCCGGCGACGTGCACGATGACGAGCGGCTTCCGCGTGCGGCGGCGAGAGGCGTCGCGCGTCGGCGTCGGACGGGTGGTGCTCGTCGGGGACGCCGCGCACGAGATCAGTCCGATCGGCGGCCAGGGCATGAACCTCGGCTGGCTCGACGCCGCCGCGCTCGCGCCACTGCTCGCCGAAGCCGTCCGTTCCGGCACGGGCGGACCGTGGCAGGAGTCCGCGAACGGGTACGCCGTCGGGCGGCAGGCCGCGGCGCGGCGGGCTGCTCGGCAGGCGGAACTGAACATGGCGCTCGGGCGTCCCACGGGCGTGCTCGGGTCGGTGGGGCGGGAGGCGCTGCTCCGCACCGTGCTCGCGCTGCCGAGCGCCGACGGGCTCGCCGGGGTGTACGCGATGCGGTGGGCCTGAGTCAGCCGGTGCCGGTGCCAGTGCCCGTGCCGGTGCCAGTGCCCGTGCCCGTGCCAGTGCCAGTACCGGTGCCGCTTCCGGTGCCGTCAGGCGACGAGTCGGGCGCCGGCGACGCCGAGCTCGACGACGAGCACGAGCGAGGACGCGATGACGAGGCGGAACAGTGCCCGCGTCGGACGACCGGCGAACACGAGGCGGATCCCGACCACCGCGAGCACGACGACCACGAGGGCTCCGACGACCGCCAGGACCGTCCCGGCCGTGCCGACGCCTCCGCCGGCGACCTGGCCGCCGAGCACCAGCGCCGCCGCGACGACGAGCGACCCGAACGCCAGCGTCCCCGCGCCCCGGAGCCCCAGCCGGTGGGGGAACCCACGGACGCCGGTCGCCTCGTCGTCGAGCAGGTCCGGCAGCACGTTGGTGCAGTGGATCGCGACGCCGAAGACCGCTCCGGTGGCGATCGCCCACCACGCCGGCCACGAACCGTCGCCCCCGGCAGCGACGGACACGACCGGCAGCAGCCCGAACGCCACCACGAACGGCACGACGGACCAGACCGTCCGCTTCAGTCCGGCGTCGTAGGCCCAGCCGGCCGCGACGAGGACGACGTGGGCGACAGCGGCGACCGGCCCCAGGGCGAGCGACAGGAGCACGGCGACACTCGCGGTCGTGACGGCCGCGGTCCGGACGGTCCCGACGGCGATCAGTCCGCGGGCGACGGGCTTGTCACTGCGGCCGACGGCCCGGTCGCGGTCGACGTCGATCCAGTCGTTGGCGAGGCCGATCGACAGCTGCCCGGCCACGACGGCGAGCGCCACGAGCACGACGAGCCACCACGGGTGCCCGACGGCCGCGGCGATCACCGCGGCGAGGACCGTCACCGTGACCGTCGGTCCGGGGTGTGACGACGCGAACAGCAGGCGGACGGTCGAGGGCCGGCGGGTGTCGCTCACACCGGCGAGCGTACGGACCGGTGGCTGCGCGAGTGCGACGACGGCCACGGTCCGCGCCGCACCGGGTGTCGATGCGACGCGGACCGTGCGGTGGTCAGGCCGCCGGGATCAGGCCGTTCGGGTTCAGCACGTACTTCGTCGCGGCACCCTTGTCGAACTCCTCGTACCCGCGAGGGGCCTCGTCGAGTCCGATCGGCTTCGCGTTGACGTTCTTCGCGATGCTCGTGCGGTCGTGCAGGATCGCCATCATCAGCTGCCGGTTGTACTTCATGACCGGGCACTGCCCCGTCGTGAAGGACAGCGACTTGGCCCACCCGGTGCCGAGGCTGAGCGACAGGGCGCCCTTCTTCGCGGCCTCGTCGACGCCGCCCGGGTCACCCGTGACGTAGAGCCCGGGGATGCCGAGTGCGCCGCCGGCGGCCGTGACGTCCATCAGGGAGTTGAGCACGGTGGCCGGGGCCTCGTGTCCGGCACCGGAGCCGTGCCCCTTCGCCTCGAAGCCCACGGCGTCGATGCCGCAGTCCACGAGGGGTTCACCGAGGATCTGGTCGATCTGGTCGGCCGGGTCGCCCTTCGTCAGGTCGACCGTCTCGCACCCGAAGCTGCGCGCCTGCGCCAGCCGGTCGGCGTTCATGTCCCCGACGATCACCACGCTCGCACCGAGCAGGAACGCGCCCGTCGCGGCGGCGAGACCCACCGGCCCGGCGCCGGCGACGTAGACCGTCGAGCCGACCTCGACCCCGGCGGTCACCGCACCGTGGAAGCCGGTCGGGAAGATGTCGGAGAGCATCGCGAGGTCGAGGACCTTCTCGAGGGCCTGGTCGCGGTCCGGGAACTTCAGCAGGTTCCAGTCGGCGTAGGGCACGAGCACGTACTCGGCCTGGCCGCCGACCCAGCCGCCCATGTCGACGTAGCCGTAGGCGCTGCCCGGGCGGTCCGGGTTCACGTTGAGGCAGATGCCGGTCTTCCGCTCCTTGCAGTTCCGGCACCGCCCGCAGGCGATGTTGAACGGCACGGAGACGATGTCCCCCACCTTGATGAACTCGACGTCCGGACCGACCTCGACGACCTCGCCGGTGATCTCGTGCCCGAGCACGAGGTCCGTCGGAGCGGTCGTGCGGCCGCGGACCATGTGCTGGTCGCTGCCGCAGATGTTCGTCGCCACGGTGCGCAGGATCGCGCCGTGGTTCACCTTGCGTCCGACGTTCGCCGGGTTCACCCCGGGTCCGTCCTTGAGCTCGAACGTCGGGTAGTCGGTGTCGATGACCTCGACCTTCCCGGGTCCCTTGTACGCGACTGCGTGGTTGCTCGCCATGTGATCCTCCTCGACCGGTCGGCGGCGGCACGTGCGGGGAGCGCGCAGCACTGCGGTGCGCTCCTCGTCCCGTCGAGGGGCCGTCTCCGTCGACGGGTGATCCGGACTGTACCGCCCGTGTCCGAGGGCGACAAGGACGGTGCGCGACTACCGGATGACCACTCGTCGCGCACGTGCCAGGATGGCGCCGTGGGGTGGGACGACAGCGGGCTGAGCCCGGCGCAGGCGGCGTTCGTCGCGCAGGTGCTCCCCGGGGCGTCGATGGTGGCGGACGAGTCGTGGGGCCTCCTCGACACCCGGGTGCTCCACGTCCGGAACGGTGCCGGGGAGCACACCGTGAAGGCGTCCGGACCGGAGAACACGCACTTCCCACGGGAGCTGACGGCGCACCGGCAGTGGACCGGGGCGCTCCTCCGTGGTGACGACACGGGCCGTCTGGTCGCCGCGGACGCCGAGAGCCGTGTGCTCGTGCTGGAGCGGGTCCCCGGGCACCTCGCGCTCGGGACCCCCGACGAGACCGCTGCGACCGTGCACCGACAGGCAGGCACGATCCTCCGACGGCTCCACGACCAGGCGGCCCGCACCGATGCGGAGTACCTGACGGCCGAGACCGCGAAGGCACTCCGCTCCCTCGACGCCCCGCACCGCATCGATCCGCAGCTCGAGGACCGCGCGCGGACGCTGCTCCGGTCGTCGACCCCGCACGCCGCGACCCTGGTGCCGACGCACGGCGACTGGCACCCCCGGAACTGGATCGTGCAGGACGGCCGACTGCGTGCGATCGACTTCGGTCGCTTCGGGTTCCGCCCGGCCGCAGCGGACCTCACCCGCCTGGCGGTCCTGCACTGGGAGGACTCCCCCGAGCTCGAGCACGCGTTCTTCGCGGGCTACGGGTCCGATCCTCGTGACACCGACGACTGGCGCTGGCTCCAGCTGCGTGAGGCGGTCGGGACGGCCGTGTGGGCCTTCGCGGTGCACGACGAGCGCTTCGAACGACAGGGGCACCGGATGCTCGAGAACGCCCTCGCCGCCTTCTGACCCGCCGGAGGTTCAGGCGGACGTTCCAGCGAGGCACCTCCGGTACCAGCGGTCGGAGTACGGCTCGTCGTTGAACGGCTCGACCCGTTGGTAGCCGAGCCGCTCGTACAACGCGCAGGCCTCGGCGAGCTCCCCGCGGGTGTCGAGCTGGACCGTGTCGACGCCCCGCTCCGCGCACACCCGCTCGACGGCGCGGACCATGAGTCTCCCGACGCCCCGTCCGCGGGCCTCGCCCAGGGTGAACACCTTGGTCAGTTCGGCGACGTCCCCGCGGAAGCGCGCGCCGGCACACGCGACCGGTACCCCGTCGTCGAGGGCGACGAGGAGCACGCCGGTCGTGCCCGTGAGGTCGTCGGAGGGCTCGTCGTGGAGTGCCTGGTCGACCTCGTCCTCCGTCGCGGGCCGGCCGTACCACCGCGAGGCGACCTCGGACGTGTACCGGCGGAGGATGCTCGCGGCGGCGGGCGCACCGGGGAGCACGGTCTCGATCGTCAGCACGGGGCGAGCGTACTGCCGCGGACGGTGCCACGATGGTCCCGTGCCGGACACCCTCGACCCTGCCCTCGTCCCGGAGCTGCTGGTCGAGGACCTCGACCGGAGTCTCGCCTTCTGGTGCGGAGCGTGCGGGTTTACCGTCGCCTACGACCGTCCCGACGAGCGCTTCGCCTACCTCGTGCTCGGGTCTGCGCACGTGATGCTCGAACAGGTCGGGATCGGCCGCAACTGGGTGACGGGTCCGCTCGATCGACCGTTCGGCCGGGGCATCAACCTCCAGGTCACCGTGCCCGACAGTGCTGCGATCGCCGACCGCCTCGACGCCGCCGGCGTCCGGCTCTTCATGCGGCCCGAGACGAAGTGGTACGACCTCGGCGCCGAGGAGGCGGGGGTCCAGCAGTTCCTCGTGCAGGACCCGGACGGCTACCTGCTGCGCTTCCAGTCCTCGGTCGGCAGACGCCCGACCGCACGCCGCTCGGACCGGAACAGCTGAGCGAGCCCGGGGCTGATCGGTCCTGGTGCGCCTGGCCGTTCTGGGCGTACCTGGTCGATCCGGGCGTACCCGGCCGTTCCGGGCGTACCTGGTCGATCCGGGCGTACCTGGTCGTCCGTTCCCACCAGGTACGCCCGGTTCCACCTTCCATCGCAGCCGCTTTGGGAAAGAACGGGCAGCGCCCCGCCCCGCCCCGCCCCGCCCCGCCCGAGCGACGTCAGGCGGCGGCTGCAGCCCGCGGGGCGCTCCGCCGCCGCCCGCGCAGCACCCCGGACGCCAACGCGATCCCGAGCAGCACCACCACCCCACCCACGGGCTCGTTCCACCGCAGCGGCTCCCCGAGCACGAGGACCCCGAGCGCCACCCCGACCACCGGCGTCAGGTAGGTCACGGTCGAGGCACGCCCCGCGCCCCACGCGCCGACCAGGCGCGTGTTCCACGCGTAGGCCAGCCCCGTGCCCACCGCACCGAGCGCCACCATCGCGGCCACGATCCTCCAGTCCAGGTCCACCGGCCCGGTCGCGATGACCGGCGCGACGAGCAGCATGAGCAGCGCCGCCAGGGTGAGCTGCACCGTCGCGACCGTCGTCGGGTCCTGCCCGCTGCCGACGCCGAAGCGCCGGAGCCACGCCAGTCCGATGCCGTAGGACGCGGTCATGCCGAGCAGTGCGACCTGGCCGGGGACGGTGGCGAGCACGGCGGGGTCGCCGACCAGGTCCCACGGACCGACGAGCACGAGGACACCCACGATCCCCAGCACGACGCCGCCGAGCTGGCGGCGGCTGAGCCGTTCGGACGGCACCAGCACCGCGAGTGCGAGGAGCGTCATGATCGGAGTCGTGGCGTTGTAGATGCTCGCCAGACCCGACGGCACGGTCTGCTCGGCCCACGCCATGAGCGAGGACGGGACGGCGTTGAGGAACACCGCGACGACGAACAGGTGCCCCCAGACGCGCCGCTCGCGCGGCCACCGTCGACGGGTCGCGAGCAGCACCACGACGAGCGTGAGGGCTCCGAGGACCGTGCGGACGGTGGCGACCTGCTGCGGGGCGAGCCCCTCGAGCCCGATCTTCGCGAAGAAGAAGCTCGAGCCCCAGGTGAGGGCGACCAGGACGTAGAGGAGGGCGTTCACGAGCGCTAGCATCGGCCTTGAACGGCACATGTGTCGAACGACTGACCTGCATGACGGCATGAAGGACACGCATGACCCTCTCGATCCCGCAGCTCCGCGCCTTCGTCGCCACCGTGGACGCCGGCTCCTTCACGGGCGCGGCCACCACCCTCGGCGTCGGCCAGTCCGCCGTCTCGCACGCCGTCGCAGGGCTCGAACGCGAGGTCGGCGGGCCCGTGGTCCGGCGCGGCGGCGCAGCGGTCGCCACCCCGCTCGGCGACCGCATGCTGGCCCACGCCCGCAGCGTGCTCGCCTCGGTCGACGCCCTGGAGGCCGTGGTGCGGCCCGCCACGATCCGCGGCACCGTGCGCCTCGCCGCCGTCCCGACCGTCTGCCAGGGCCTGCTACCGCGGCTCCGCGAGCTGTGGGCAGTGACGCTGCCGGACGTCGACGTGCAGGTCTACGAGGGTGACGACGACGAGATGGCCGAGTGGCTCGAGGGCGGCACCGTGGACGCCGCCGTGCTCGTCGACCCGGTGCCGGCACCCGACGGGAGCGTGGTCGTCGCGCGGGACGAGATGGGCGCGGTCGTCCGGCGCGACCACCCGCTCGCGTCGAGTACTGCGCTGACGCTCGACGACCTGCACGAGGACGGGCTGGTCGCCGGCGGCGGAGGCTGCGAGCACCAGATCCAGCGGATGCACGAGCTCGCCGGGCAACCGTTCCGCTGGGCACACCGCGTGCGGGAGATGAGCACGATGTTCGGGATGATCCAGCGGGGCGAGGGGGTGTCGATCGTCCCGACGCTCGGGCGGGTGATGCTGCCGGACGACCTGGTGATGCTGCCCGTGGAGCCGCGGTACGTGCGGACACTCGTGCTCAGCGGACCGGACTCGCGGCCGTGGCACCCGTTGGCCCGGGCCCTCGTCGACGCGGTGTGACCCCGGCCGCCGCCGTTTCTCCGACCTTCGGCCGATCCCGCGCGGGTGCCGGGGTTCCTAGGCTCGGAGCCGTGACCTCGACCGTGCTCCGTCCCGTGCCCCTCGGCCGACGCGTGTGGGCGCAGTCGTGGCGACTCGTGCTCGCGGCACTCGTCGGGCTCACCGCGTTCAGCGCGATCTGGTCGACCCTCGACACCACACGGTGGAGCGAGGCCCGGCTCGGTGCGGCGTTGCTCGTCGACCTCGCGGTCGGGCTCACCGCGCTCGTCCTGGTCCCCTTCCGGCACCGGGCGCCACTGCTCGTCGGCGTGCTCGTCATCGCCGGCAGCACCGTGTCCACCTTCGCGGTCGGCGCGGCCGTCCTCGCGCTGGTCTCGCTCGTCACCCGGCGGCGCCCGGCCGAGATCGCGATCGGGAGTGCGGCGTTCGTGGCCGCCTCGATGTTCAGTGAGGGGCTGTACCCGGTCGAGGACGCCACGCCACTGTGGCAGGTGCTCGTCGCGGCCGTCGTGCTCACCGCCCTGCTCGTCGCGATCGGCATCGCGATCGGGCAGCGGCGGGCCCTGCTCGACGGGTTGCGCGAACGGGCCACCCTGCTCGAACGCGACCAGCAGCTCCGCGAGGACCGCGCCCGGGAGCAGGAGCGGGCGCACCTGGCCCGCGAGATGCACGACGTGCTCGGACACCGGTTGTCGCTCGTCGCCCTGCACGCCGGGGCGCTCGAGTACCGCGGCCGATCGCTGTCACCCGACGAGACGGTCGAGGCCGCCGGGGTCGTCCGGGCCGAGGCGCACGCCGCACTCACCGAGCTCCGCGACGTGCTCGGCGTGCTGCGGGAACCCGGGGACACCGCCGCGCTCGCCGGAGCCGCTCCTCCGCAGCCGACCCTGCGCGACCTCCCCGCGCTGCTCGACGAGGCGCGGTCCTCGGGCGCCGTGGTGTCGGCGACCGTCGACGAGGCCGTCACCGCCGCGCCGGACACCGTCGGGCGGCACGCCTACCGGGTGGTGCAGGAGGCGCTGACGAACGCCCGCCGACACGCTCCGGGGCAGCCCGTCACCGTCACGGTCGACGTGCTCCACGGCCCGGCGCTGCGCGTGCTGGTGGGCAACCCGGCGGTGGGACCCGCGAGCACCGGCGACGGCGCTCCCGGCGGTCACGGCCTGCGGGGCCTGGCGGAACGGGCCCGGCTCGTCGGTGGGACCTTCACGGCCGGTCGCGACGACGACGGCACCCACGTGGTCGAGGCGGTGCTCCCGTGGACGGCGTGAGCGCACCGATCCGGGTCGTCCTCGTCGACGACGACCACCTCGTCCGGGCCGGGCTCCGACTGCTCCTGAGCGGCGACGACGGCATCGAGGTCGTCGGCGAGGCCGGCGACGGACTCGAGGCCGAGGGCGTGATCGCCTCCGCAGCACCCGACGTCGTGCTCATGGACATCCGGATGCCCCGCTGCGACGGCCTCGTCGCCACCGAACGGGAGCTCCGGAAGCAGCCGGAGCTGGCCGTGCTCGTCCTGACCACCTTCCAGGACGACGACCTCGTGCTCGGAGCGCTGCAGCGGGGCGCCCGGGGCTTCCTGCTCAAGGACACCCCGCCGCACGACCTCGTCCACGCGGTCCGGACGGTCGCCGCCGGGCGGTCGATCCTGTCGCCGTCGGTGCTCGACCGCGTCATCGCCGTCGCGGCGAGCGCCTCGACCGGGACGGAAGGTGGGACGGCCGCCGTCGCGACCGCCGCGGCCGACGGGGCCACCGAGCGCGCGCTCCTGGCCACCCTGACCGACCGCGAGACCGAGGTCGCCCTCGCCGTGGCCGCCGGAGCCTCGAACGCACAGATCGCCGCGGACCTGTTCGTGAGCCTGGCCACCGTGAAGACCCACGTGGGGCACGTGTACGAGAAGTTCGGCGTCGACAACCGGGTGCAGCTCGCCCTGGTCGTGCACGCCGCCCGCCGCGGAGCCTGAACACCCGTCGGGCACCGTCGGCAGGATGGACCGGTGCCCGAGATCCACGTGAAGACGTTCCGCGACCCCGACGAGGCGACCGCCGAGGCCGCCGGACTGGCCTGGCTCGCCGAGGCCGAGGAGACCGGCGGCACCCGGATCGCCCGCGTGCTCGACCACCCGGAGCCGACCGTGCTCCACCTCGAGCAGATCCGCGACGGCAGCCCGACGCGTGCACAGGCCGAGCGCTTCGGTCGCTCGCTCGCACGCACCCACGCCGCCGGTGCCGACCACTGGGGTGCACCCTCGCCCGGGTTCCCGACCCGCGGCGGCCTGCGGATGGGTCGGTCGCGGACGCCGTTCACGAGCGCCGCCGACGCGCCGGCCACCTGGGGCGCGTTCTTCGCCGAGTACCGCATCCGGGACTTCGTGCAGCGCATCGTCGACCGCGGTGGCTTCGACGCTGCCGAGGCCGCGGTGTTCGAGCGCGTGGCCGACCGGCTCGAGGACGGCACGCTCGGCTCCCCGCAGCCCCGGCTCGTCGGCGACGCTCCGGCGCGCATCCACGGCGACCTCTGGGCGGGGAACGTCCTGTGGCACACGGACTCCTCGGAACCGACCGGTGCGGTGCTCATCGACGCAACGCCGCACGGCGGGCACGCGGAGACCGACCTGGCACTGCTGGCGCTGTTCGGACTCCCCCGGCTCGAGTCGGTGCTCGCCGGGTACGACGCCGAGTCCCGCTTGGCGGACGGCTGGCAGGAGCGTGTCGAGCTCCACCAGCTCGCGCCGCTGCTCCTGCACGTGTACCTGTTCGGCGGCTCGTACACCGACCACGCCCTGCGCGCCGCCCGCCGCTACGCCTGACGCCGCGGGGCGTCCACAGCGGCGGGGACGCAGGTGTGTCACCTACGCTGGCGCGATGGCGGTGGAGCAGACGGGTGGCCCGGTCCTCGCGTTGTTCGACGTGGACAACACGCTCGTGCACGGCGCGAGCGCCTTCCACCTGGTCCGTGGCCTCCGGGCCGCCGGACTGATCACCCTGCGCGACATCGTCAGCGCCGGGTGGAAGCACGCGCGGTTCAAGGTGCGCGGGGAGGACGACCGGCACCTCGCCGCGGCGCAGACCCGCGGGCTCGAGGTCATCACCGGCATCACCGTCACCGACATGGCCCGGTTGGCCGACGACGTGTGGGAGCGCCACACGGAACCGAGCGTCTGGCCGGAGACCGCCGCGCTCGCGCGGGAGCACCTCGCGAAGGGCCACCAGGTCTGGCTCGTCACCGCGACGCCGACGTTCCTCGCCGACGTGATCGCGCGGAGCCTCGGCCTGACCGGTGCCCTGGGCAGCGTGTTCGAGGTGCAGGACGGCGTGTACACGGGCCGCCTCGACGGCGCGTTCCTGCACGGCGAGCAGAAGGCCGTCGCCGCCCGGGCGCTCCTGGCGAGGACCGGTGCCGACCCCGCGATCTGCTGGGCCTACTCGGACTCGCGGCACGACATCCCGCTCCTCTCGCTCGTCGGGAACCCCGTCGTGGTGAACCCGGACCAACAGCTCGCGACACACGCGCGCACCGCTGGGTGGCCGTCGATGCGGCTGCAGCGCGCGAGCATCCGCCAGGCCCGCCGACGGGTCCGCCGCGAGGCCGCCTCCGGCACCGTGCAGCGCTCTTAGGGAGCACCGAGGGAACACATCGGATCGGCCGACCCGGACCGGCGATCGTCGTCGACATGACCACCTACCCGACCCCCGCGACCGACCGTCCGGGCCGCGCCCACCCCGGTGGGAGCACCGCCGCCCGGGTCCGTCGACGCCAGCCCCTCGTCCGCCTGTTCGCCGGCGAGCGCGAGGACGCCCGCTGGCTCCGCCCGGCGTTCTGGGCGCTCCTCGTCCTGACCGCCGTCGTGTACCTGTGGGACCTCAGGATCTCCGGGTACGCGAACAGCTTCTACGCCGCCGCCGTGCAGGCCGGCACGAAGTCCTGGGAGGCGTTCTTCTTCGGCTCCCTCGACTCGTCGAACTTCATCACCGTCGACAAGCCCCCGGCCTCGCTGTGGGTGATGGTGCTGTCCGCCCGGGTGTTCGGCTTCTCGTCGACCAGCCTGCTGCTCCCCCAGGCGCTCATGGCCGTCGGCTCCGTCGCCCTGGTGTGGGGCACGGTCCGGCGGACCCTCGCCCGCCTCGGTGCGACGACCGCGAACGTCGGTGCGCTGCTCGCCGGCTTCGTCGTCGCCGCGACCCCGGCCGCCGCGCTGATGTTCCGCTTCGACAACCCGGACGCGCTCCTCGTCCTGCTCATGACCGCGGGCGCGTACTGCACCGTCCGGGCGCTCCCGAGGGGCAGCTGGCGGTGGATCGCCCTCGCCGGTGTCGCCCTCGGCTTCGCGTTCCTGACGAAGATGCTGCAGGGCCTGCTCGTCCTGCCGGCGTTCGGCCTCGTGTACCTGTTCGCCGCACGCACGAGCTGGGGCCGGCGCGCGATCGGCCTCGGCATCGCTGCGGTCTCGCTCGTCGTGTCCGCGGGGTGGTGGGTGGTCGCCGTGGCGCTGTGGCCCGCGGAGTCGCGCCCGTACATCGGTGGGTCGACGGACAACACGGTCCTCGACCTGGTGTTCGGCTACAACGGCCTCGGTCGCATCTTCGGCGGCTCGGGCAACGGCGGCGGCGGGGGCGGCACGGGCGGAGGCGGCACCGCGGGCTCGTCGTTCGGCGGTGCGACCGGGTTGGACCGCCTGTTCTCGTCCGAGATGGGCCTCGAGATCTCCTGGCTCCTGCCCGCCGCGCTCGTCGCGCTCGTCCTCGGCCTGGTGGTCGTCGGTCGTCGGCACCTCGCCGATCCGGCACGCGCCGGTCTGGTGCTGTGGGGCGGCTGGCTGATCGTCACCGGTCTGGTCTTCTCGTTCATGTCCGGCACGATCCACCCGTACTACACGGTCGCGCTCGCCCCGGCGATCGCCGGCCTGGTCGGCACCGGTGGTGCGCTCCTCTGGCACGCCCGCGAGCGTGTCACCGGTCGCCTCGGCCTCGCCGCGATGGTCGGCGGGACGGCGTTCTGGAGCTGGTGCCTGCTGAACGAGGACCCGACCTGGCTGCCCTGGCTCCGATGGGTGGTGCTCGCCGGGGGGCTCCTGTCCGCCGCGGCGATCGTCGTCGGCAGCGTGCCCACCCTCCGGAAGGCCGTCACCGTCGGCGTCCTCGCCGGCACCCTGTTCGGGCTGACCGGCACGACCGCGTACGCGCTCGCCACGACGACCGTCGCGCACTCCGGGTCCATCCCGAGCGTCGGCCCGGCGGGCAGCGGCTCCGGTGGGACGGGCGGCGCAGCAGGATTCCCGGGCGGCGGTGGCGGTGGACAGCCGGGAGGCGCGGGAGGCCCCGGCGGGTCGACTGACGGCACGCAGACGGACGGCTCGCAGGACGGTGGCGGCCCGGGCGGGCAGGGCACGCAGCAGGACGGGACGGACGGCTCCCGGCAGGGCCCGGACAGCGGCGGGCAAGCGCCGACCGGCTCGGCTCCTGCGGGGACGGGCGACGGCGTCCCGACGACGCCGGGCAGTTCCGGCTCCGGCGACGCGATCTCGGAGGACGGTGCCCCGACCGGCGGCGGGATGGGCGGTGGCGGCGCGTCGACGTCGTCGGCACTGACGAAGCTGCTCGCCGCCTCGGACGCGAAGTGGTCGGCCGCGGTGAACGGCTCGCAGTCGGCCGCGCAGCTCGAGCTCGACACCGACACCGCCGTGATGGCCATCGGCGGCTGGTCGAGCGACCCCGCGCCGACCCTGGCCGAGTTCCAGGCCTGGGTCGCGGCCGGTGACGTCGGCTACTACGTGTCCTCGGGCTCCGGCGGCGGGATGGGTGGCGGCTCGTCGACCGCGAGCGCGATCCAGGAGTGGGTCGCCGCGCACTACGAGGCGACCACGGTCGGCGGCCAGACCGTCTACGACCTGAGCGCGTCGAAGTGACGGCATCGACGTGACCGACGACGAGGACACGGCGGTGGCTAGGCTCCGGTGCATGGCGGACCGACCACTCCGACGCACCGACGGCAGCCCCGTCCGGGTCCTCGTCGTCGACGACGAGCACGCCTTGGCCGATGCCGTCGCCCTCGCGTTCGAGGGCGACGGCTGGGCCGTACGGGCGGTGCACCGCGGACGGGACGTGCTCTTCGCGGCGCGGGAGTTCCTGCCCGACGTGGTCGTGCTCGACGTGATGCTGCCGGACATCGACGGCTTCGAGGTGCTCGAGCGGCTCCGGGACGCCCGGGACCCCGTGCGGGTGCTGTTCCTCACCGCCCGGGACGCCCCCGAGGACCGGCTCGCCGGACTCACCGGCGGCGGCGACGACTACCTGACGAAGCCCTTCGGCATCGACGAGCTGCTCGTCCGTGCCCGCATCCTGGCCCGGACCGCACCGCAGGTGGTCGCGGCACCGGGGTCGTCCGCGGTCGTGGTCGGCGACCTCCGGCTCGACGAGGAGGACCGCTCGGTGCTGCGCGACGGCGAGCCGATCGAGCTCACGCCGACCGAGTACGAGCTCCTCCGCCACCTCGCCCGGAACGCGAACCGGGTGCTGTCCCGCGAGCAGATCCTGGCGAGCGTGTGGGGCATGGACTTCGGCACGTCGTCGAACCTCGTCGACATGTACGTCTCGTACCTGCGGCGGAAGCTCGACGCCGGACGCGAGCCGATGCTGCAGACGGTCCGGGGCGCCGGCTACGTGCTGCGGCCGACGCCGTGAGCCGTCCCGACGGGGCGGGGCGTGCCTCCCGACCGGTGCGCACCCCGTCGCTGCGCTGGCGGATCGTCGGAGCCGTGGCGCTGCTGCTCGTCGCGACGAACGTCGTCGTCGGCGCGGTGACCGTGATCGCGTACCGCGAGTACCTGGTCGGACGGCTCGACGCGGAGCTGGCGACGGCGGCGGGCCGGACCCCGGGCGGGCAGCCGCCGTCCGGACCGCCCCCGGAGTCCTCCGGCGGTCAGCAGGACCCGGACAACCGGTTCATCGGGGCGCCGGGGCAGGCGGCCGACACCGTCGTGGCGGTCCTGCGCGACGGTGACGCCGTGCTCGCCGGGTACACGGACGGTGCCGGCGAGCAGCACGGTCTCAGCCGAGCGCAGGAGACCGTGCTCGCGGACGTCGCACCGGATGCGACCCCCACGACGGTCTCGCTGGGGTCGCTCGGGGCGTACCGGGCGCAGGCGGTCACCCGCGGCGGCGACGTCTTCGTGACGGCGCTGCCCCTCGGGGACCTGCGCGCGTCGGTCGTCCGACTCGTCGTCGTCATCGGGAGCACCACGCTGCTCGCACTCCTCGTCGCGGCGTGGGCGCTGACCCTGGCCGTCCGACGATCGCTGCGGCCGCTCGAGCGGGTCGCCTCCGTCGCGTCGAGCGTCACCGCGCTGGACCTCGAACGCGGCGACGCCGACATCGCCGCCCGGGTGCCCTCCGCGGACCTCGTGGTCAGCCGCGAGGTCGGACAGGTCGGCACCGCGCTCAACCGGCTGCTCGGCCACGTCGGCCGCGCGCTGACCGTCCGACGGGACGCCGAGCGGGGCATGCGCACCTTCGTCGCCGACGCCTCGCACGAGCTGCGCACGCCGATCGCGACCGTCCGCGCCTACGCCGAGCTGTCGGCCGGTTCGCAGGACGTCGCAGCGCTGCAGCGGAACGCCGAACGGATCGGCCGCGAGGCGGTGCGGATGGGCGACCTGGTCGAGGAGCTCCTGCTGCTCGCCCGGCTCGACGCCGCGACACACGACGGCGCGGCACCCGACGCGGCGACACACGACGGCGCGGCGCCCGACGGCCCGGTGCCCGACGCCGCGGCCCTCGCCGCCCGGCCCGGGACGGTGCACGAGGAGGTCGACCTCACCGCCACGGTGGTCGAGGCCGTGATGGACGCACGAGCCACCGCACCCGACCACCGGTGGATGCTGCAGCTCGCCGACGACCACCCGCTGACGGTGTCCGGCGACCCGGGGCAGCTGCGGCGCGCCGTCACGAACCTGCTCGCGAACGCGCGGACGCACACCCCGGCGGGGACGACCGTCGTGGTGTCGCTGCAACGGGTCCCGCGCACCGGGGGCGACGAGGCCGCGACGGGTGGGCTCGCACGGCTGGTCGTGGCGAACGACGGACCCCCGATCGACGCCGAGGTCCTGCCGGTGCTGTTCGACCGCTTCACCCGAGGCTCGTCGTCCCGCTCGCGGGAGCACGGGACGAGCGGCCTCGGACTGGCGATCGTCCGCGCGGTCGTGACCGCACACGGTGGGAGCGTCCGGGTCGTGTCGGAGCCGGGACGGACCGCGTTCACGGTCGGCCTGCCGGAGGTCGGCAACCGATCCGACGCCTGACGATCCCGGTGCACGATCACCGCGGACCGCGAACCAGGATCGTCACGCGTACCCGCTCCCGCTTCCTCGTCTGCCACGGGTACGCTGCGGGCACCGGCGGAAGGGGAACGCGATGGACCAGCGACACGGCGACCTGCGGGACGGCGACCTGCGCAGCGGCGACCTGCGGGACGGTGACCCGGGCGGGACGGACCAGCGGTTCACCCGCCTGCCGGAGCGTGCCCGACCCGAGGACCTGGTCGTCGAGGTCCCGGCGTTCGAGGACGACCGACCCCAGCCCGAACCCGAGCCGCCGGCCGCCGCCCCCGAGCTCGTCGCCGCGACCCGCTTCGCGCAGACCTCGCACGCGATGCCGACGATCCGGCGGACGCAGACGCGCGCGGGGCTCTGGATCGCGGGCGTGCCGATCGCGGCGCTCGCCGTCGTCGCGATCGTGCAGATCGTGCTCGGCGTCACCGGCTGAGCCCTCCGACCGCTTCTTAGGGGCACCACAGGGTGCTGCTGCGGTCCGCATCGACGCGCTGCCGAGCCTGGGCGGCATGACGGAAGCAGCCACCCCCCACGACAGCAGCACCCCGCTCGACAGCAGCACCGCGCTCGACATCGACATCGTCGTGCCCTGCCACGACGAGCAGGGCACGCTCGCCGCCCACGTCCGACGTCTGCACCACTTCTGCCGGACGTCGTTGCCGCACACCTGGCGCATCACGATCGCCGACAACGCCTCGACCGACGACACCGGGCGCATCGCCGACGACCTCGCCGCGATGCTGCCCGAGGTGCACGCCGTCCACCTGCCGCTCAAGGGTCGCGGCCGCGCCCTCAAGGCGGTCTGGGCAGCATCCCCGGCCGCCGTGCTCGTCTACGTGGACGAGGACCTGTCGACCGACCTCGCGGCGCTCGAACCGCTCGTCGCACCGCTGCTCTCCGGCCACTCCGACGTGGCGATCGGCACGCGGCTCGCGGGGTCCTCCCGGGTCGTGCGCGGCGGCAAGCGCGAGTTCATCTCCCGCTCGTACAACCTGCTCCTCCGCAGCACGATGGGCGTGTCGTTCTCCGACGCCCAGTGCGGGTTCAAGGCGATCACCCGCCAGGCCGCCGACCACCTGCTGCCCCTCTGCGAGGACGACGCGTGGTTCTTCGACACCGAGCTCCTGGTGCTCGCCGAGCACGCGGGGCTGCGCGTCCACGAGGTCCCGGTCGACTGGGTCGACGACGTGGACTCCTCGGTGCACATCGCGTCGACCGCAGCCGAGGACCTCAAGGGCATGTGGCGGGTCTCCCGGGGGCTCGCGACCGGGCGCATCCCGATCGACCCGGTGTACGACGCCATCGGCCGGCAGCCCTTCACGACACCGCACGTGGGGATCGTCGGTCAGCTCCTGCGCTTCGGGACCATCGGCGTGCTGTCCACGGTCGCCTTCGCGCTGCTCTACGCACTGTTCCGGCCCGCGATCGGTGCGCAGACGGCGGACTTCCTCGCGCTGCTCCTCACCGCGATCGGCAACACCGCTCTGAACCGCCGCTTCACCTTCGGAGTCCGAGGGCGGGCGGGGGCCGGCGTCCACCACGTGCAGGGACTTGTCGTGTTCGGCATCGCCTGGGCGATCACCGCCGGGTCGCTCGTCCTGCTGCACACGACCGTGCCCGGGGCGTCGCACGGCGCCGAGGTCCTGGTGCTCACCGGCGCGAACCTCGTCGCGACCCTGGTGCGCTTCGTCCTCTTCAAGGCGTGGGTGTTCCGTACGAGGCGGCGTCCCGTGCTCGTGCGCCCCGGCGGCCCCACGGCAGCCGTCGCCGACGCTGCCGGCCCGATCGCGACGACGGCGACCGCCGCGGCGGCGGCCCGGCGGGTCGACGAGCCGGCGGCCTGAGCCGCCGCAGCAGGCGGCGCGGCGCTCGCGGCACGGCGCTCGCGGCACAACCGGAAGCACCTCGCGCCACGGGTTCCCGTGGCGCGAGGTGCTTCCGGTTGTGCGCAAGCAGACGGAACCGCGGGAGCAGAACGACACCGGCACCGGCACCGGCACCGGAACCGGCCGCGCACCGGACGGGAGGCGCGTGGCCGGACCGCCCCGCGCCTCCCGTCCGGCCGGTCTGTTGCACCCGCGGTATACCAAGCCGTAGCATCGGCTCACCGCACCACCCCCACACAGGGCCACGACCGCCACCACCGGTCCGCCCGCGGCGAGCGCTCCACCGATGCAGCCCTGGCCGTCCGCTGCCGGCTGAGCCCCACTGGACCCGCACGTGAACCCCTCCCCCTTCGGTCTGTACGACCCTGCCCGCGAGTCGAGCGACTGCGGCGTCGGCTTCATCACCCGCCTCGACGGGGTGCCGACCCACGACGTCATCGTCCGCGGTGACGAAGCGCTCTGCTCGATCCCGCACCGGGGCGGCAAGTCCGCCGAGGGCGTCGGTGACGGCGCCGGCGTGAGCATCGACCTGTCGGTGGAGTTCTTCAGCGCGATCACCGGCGAGGAGCTCGTCGCCGGGCACTTCGGCGTCGCGAACTGCTTCGTGCCGGCCGACCCCGACGAGCGTGCCGCCGCCGTGCAGACCGTGACCGACTCGATCGAGCACGAGGGCTTCGCGCTGCTGCTCGTCCGCGACGTCCCCGTCGACCACTCGGTCGCCCGTCCCGAGGCCGAGCAGTACCAGCTGCCGATCGTGCAGTGGGTGTTCCGCGCGCCCGAGGGGTGGTCCCGCACCGACGTCGACGCCGCGGCGAACCGCGCCCTGCTCGCCGTCGAGCGCGTGTCCTACACGCAGGCGGCCGAGGCCCGTGCCCCGCACGCCGCGCTCTACCCGCTGTCGCTCAGTGCCCGCACGCAGATCCTCAAGGGCCGACTGAACTCGGGCGAGGTGATCTCGTACTTCCGCGACCTCACGGACCCGCGGCACTCGGTGCGCACGCTCTACTTCCACACGCGGTTCTCGACGAACACCGAGCCGCACCCGACCATGGCGCAGCCGTTCCGGTTGATGGCGCACAACGGTGAGCTCAACACCGACCGGAAGAACCGGCTGTCGGACGAGGCACTCGCCGCCGCCCGCACGCGCAGCATCGTCCGGCCTCCCGGACAGTCGGACTCGAGCCGGCTCGACCAGACCCTGCAGAGCCGCGTGTTCGACGACGGGCTCGAGATCGTCGAGGCCGTCGTCACGCTCATGCCGCCGGCGTGGGAGAACGACCGCACCCTGACGGCCGACGTCCGGGACATGCTCGAGTACTTCTCGCTGTACGAGGAGAAGAACGACGGCCCGGCTGCCGTGATCTTCAGCGACGGCGACGTCGTCGGCGCGCGGCTCGACCGACTGGGGCTCCGTCCTCTGCGGACCGTGCAGACGGACGAGTACCTCATGGTGGCGTCCGAGTCCGGCCAGGTGACGTTCCCGGCCGACGAGGTCGTGCACCGCGGTCGCATCGAGGCCGGCGGCATGCTCGTCGTCGACCACCGCACCGGGTCGGTGATGCGCACGGACGAGGTCCTGCGGATGCTCGCCGCCCGTCGCGACTACGGGACGCTGCTCGACGCCGCCCGCGTGCACCTCGACGACCTGCCGGCGCCGGCCTACGACCGCGGCACCAGCACGCTGGGCTACGACGGCGACCTGTCGCTCGCGGGCCGCTACGTGGCGTACTCGCTGAACCAGGAGAGCTTCCGGTTCATGCTCGACCCGATGCTCGCCACCGGCTCGGAGCGCATCTCGGCGATGGGCTACGGCAACGCCATCAACGCGCTGAGCGACACCGAGGGCGGCATGGCGAAGTACTTCTCGCAGCGCTTCGCCCAGGTGACGAACCCGCCGCTCGACTCGATCCGCGAGGCCGACGGCATGTCGATGCGGGTCGCCCTCGGCAGCAAGCCGGACGGTACGGGCAGCGCGTCCGGCACGTCGAGCCGGCAGATCGTCGTGGACTCCCCCGTCCTCGGGCACCTCGACATGGTCCGCCTGCGCGACCAGACGATCGTGCCGCTCGAACGGTTCGACATGCTCTACGTGCCGGTCGTCGACGACGAGCAGGCGAACGCGGACGCCGTGCGTACCGCGACCGAACGGCTCGCCGGTGCCGTCGTGGCCTTCGCCGAGCGCCAGGGCGGGATCGCGGTCCTGACCGACCGCTCGGTGTCGTCGACGCACGCACCCCTCCCCGTGATCCTCGCCGTCGCCGCCGTCAACCAGCGGCTCATCGAGACCGGTCTGCGCCTGCGGGTGTCCGTGGTCGCCGAGTCCGGCCAGCTGCCGTCCTCGCACCACGTGGCCACCGCCCTGGGCTTCGGGGCCTCGGCCGTGTACAGCCTGTCCGCCCGGCTCCGCGCGGAGGAGAAGTACCCCGCCGCCCCCGCACCCGCCGGCCAGCTCACCGAGACGGATGCCGCCCTCAAGCGCTTCCGCAAGGCGGCCGAGAAGGCGCTGGCGAAGACGATGGGCCGCGTCGGCCTGTGCACCGCCGAGAGCTACATCGGCGGCGAGTTCTTCGAGCCGAACTACCTCGACACCGGCGACGACCTGTTCGCCCGGGTCTTCCCGCACATGGCCGCTCCGGTCGGCGGTGTCGGCTTCGCCCGCATCGCCCAGGCGTCCACCGAGTGGCACGAGCGCGCGCGCTCGGTCGCCACCGAGGGCCAGGTCCCCCTGCTCGGCCTGTTCAAGGAGCGGTCGGACGGCGCCGGACACTCGTTCGGCGTCGCGAGCGTCCGCGGCTTCGGCGGCATGACCGAGGAGCGCCCGGCCTTCGAGCGCTCCGGTGACTCCGACGCGCTGCGGCTGCTCACGCTCCGGCAGCTCGACGACTCGTTCGGCATCTCGGACACGGCGTACCGGAACACCGGCTACGACCGGCTGAGCGACGCCGAGATCGACGCGCACCGCATCACGCCGGGCTACGTCACGTTCCTGCAGACCACGCACGACGAGCGTTCCCGCCGCCCGGCGGCCCTGCGCGACGTGCTCGCCCTGCCCGCGGACGTCACCGGCATCGACGAGGCGTCGGACTTCGCGCGCGAGCTCGGCCGCTTCTCGACCACCGGGAACGCGAGCATCACGGTGCGCGGGCTGTCCGGCTCGCGGTCTTCCTCGGAGGACGCCCTGCCGGGAGGCACGACCCGCTTCACCCTTCGGCTCACCTCGACGGGGCCCACGGGCGCACTGCGCCACCGGGCCCTCGCGGACGGGCTCGCCCTGCTGCACCCCGGCACGGTCGACGTCGACGTCGTCGCCGACGACCGGGTGACGCTGCGCGCCACCGGTGCGGCCGCCGACCTGCTCGGCCTGCTGCAGCAGGCACCGGCGAGCGTCGACGTGGCCGAGGTCCAGCCCGCGCACGAGATCACCCGGACCCTGGCGTCCGGTGCGATGAGCCACGGCGCCCTCGTCGCGACCGCGCACGAGGCCGTCGCCCACGGCACGAACATGGTCGGCGGCATGTCGAACTCGGGCGAGGGCGGCGAGCACCACTCCCGCTACGGCACGATCCGCGGCTCGCGCATCAAGCAGTTCGCGTCGGGTCGGTTCGGCATCTGGGCGGGCTACCTGGCCGACCCGATGCTCGAGGAGCTCGAGATCAAGATCGGCCAGGGCGCCAAGCCCGGCGAGGGCGGACAGCTCCCCGCGTCCAAGGTCACGGTGGACATCGCCGCGGCCCGGGGTGGGACGCCCGGCGTCGAGCTCATCTCGCCGCCGCCGCACCACGACACGTACTCGATCGAGGACCTCGCGCAGCTCATCCACGACTGCAAGGCCGCCCGGGTCCGCGTGGTCGTGAAGCTCGTGTCCTCCGAGGGCATCGGCACGATCGCGGTCGGCGTCGCGAAGGCCGGCGCGGACGTCATCAACGTCGCGGGCAACACCGGCGGCACCGGCGCCGCGGCCGTCACGAGCCTGAAGTACGCCGGACGCTCCGCGGAGATCGGCGTGGCCGAGGTGCACCAGGCCCTCGTCGCGAACGGCCTGCGCCAGAAGGTCACGCTCCGCTGCTCCGGTGCGCACCAGACCGGCTCGGACGTCGTCACGAGCGCGCTGCTCGGCGGGGACTCGTTCGAGTTCGGCACGACCGCGCTCATGATGCTCGGTTGCGTGATGGCGAAGAACTGCAACGTGAAGTGCCCGGCGGGCCTGACCACGAACGCCGAGGCCTTCGAGGGCGACCCCCGTGCGCTCGCGCAGTACCTGCTCAACATCGCGCACGACGTCCGGCAGATCCTCGCGCGACTCGGCCTGCAGTCCCTCCGCGAGGCCCGGGGTCGCACCGACCTGCTGCAGCTCCTCGACCACCCGGCGTCCGTCGGCCGGCTGGACGTGCGGAACCTGCTCGCGCAGGTGCCCGAGAAGGTCGTCACCGACCCCGAGTACCTCGAGAAGGACTACCGCACCGACGACGCCCTGATCGACCAGGTGCGGGCCGCGCTCGTCGACGGGCACGAGCACGCCCTGACCGTGGACGGCATCGGCCTGGGCAACGCCGACAAGTCGGTCGGCGGGCAGCTCGGGATCGACGTCGAGCGCCTCCTCAACCACGAGCTGCGGGACGTCGACCTGTCGGGCCACCCGGCGGTCACCACCGACGACCGCGGTCGCCGTCGCCTGGTCGACGGCGCGGTGACGGTCCGCACCCACGGCGCTGCCGGGCAGTCGTACGGCGTCTTCACGAACGACGGCACGACGCTCGAGCACACCGGCACGGCGAACGACGGTGTCGGCAAGAGCCAGTCCGGCGGACGCATCGTCGTCCGTGCCCCGGGCGGCGGGAGCGCCGAGCGCGGCGGCAACGTCCTCGTCGGCAACTTCGCGCTGTTCGGCGCCACCGGCGGACGCACGTTCGTCGAGGGCGAGGCCGGCGACCGGTTCGCCGTCCGGAACTCGGGCGCGACGGCGGTGGTGGAGGGCCTCGGCGACTTCGGCTGCGAGTACATGACCGGCGGCGCCGTGCTCAACCTCGGCGGCCACGGCAAGGGCCTCGGCAACGGCATGTCCGGCGGGTTCCTGTACCAGTACGACCCGTCGGGAGCGGTGGCCGAGCGCGCGAGCACCGACTCGCTCCTCGTCTTCCCCGTCACGGAGACCGAGCGCGGTGCGTTCCACGAGGCCGCGGCGAAGCTGCTGCTCGAGTGGCACCTCGAGGCCACCGGGTCCGCCCTCGCCGAGCGGCTGCTCGCGGACTGGGCGACCACTCGCGAGCACGTGTTCGTCGGGATGCCGCGCGCGCTCCTGCTCAGCCAGGACGCCGACGAGATCCTCGCCGCCGCGACGCGGAACGAGCTCCTCGACGAGCTCGCGACCTCGGTGGCGACGGACAAGCTCCGGGCGTTCAAGGTGGACTACCGCGACCAGCGGACGGTGCTCGACGGCCGCGCTCCGGCGCTGGGTGACCAGGGCGAGGACACGTTCTCGCTGCTGTCGTCGTACACGGTGCTCGGGGTGGCGCAGGACGTCGCGCAGGAACGTGTGCCCGGTGCCGCGCCGAGCGACCCCCGGGTGACCGAGGCGGTGCGGAACCTCGTCCTGACCGAGGACTTCCAGGTGAAGCAGCGCGTCGTGAAGTACCTCCGCGGCACGTTCGACCGGTTCGCCGACGACGAGCTCGCGACCCTCATCGCCGTCAAGCGGCTCGACGACGCCAAGCGTGCCCTCGCACAGCGGAACAACCGCAGCGCGGACATGCCCGGTACCACGGGGTGGATCATGCACCAGAACGCCAAGAACGCCGGCCGTGTCCGCGCCGCCCGCTTCGACGAGCTGCTCGCGACCGCGGCGCTCGAGGACATCGCCGCCCGCGCCCCGCAGGCCCCCGTCGAGGCGGTGTCGGCATGAGCACGCTTCCCCCCACCGGGCAGCTGATCCCGGTCGACGCCCCGTTCTCGGCAGCGCAGGAGTCGTGGCTCGCCGGGTTCATCGCCGGCATCGCGGCCGCGGGCAAGCGTGCCACCGGCGGTGCCCCGACCACGACGGTGGACGTGCTCTTCGGGACGCAGACCGGCAACGCCGAGTTCCTCGCCGACGAGCTCGTCGCCGGCGCGAAGGCGCGCGGGCTCGGCGGACGGGCGACACCGCTCGACGCCGTGACGCCGGAGCAGCTCGCCGGCATGTCGCACGTGCTCGTCGTCACCTCGACGTACGGCGAGGGCGAGATGCCCGACAACGCCGGCCTGTTCTGGGACGCGGTCCAGGCCTCGACGGTCCCCCGGCTCGAGGGGCTGCAGTACGCGGTGCTCGGGCTCGGCGACACGAGCTACGACGAGTTCTGCCAGGCCGGGAAGCTCCTGGACCTGCGGTTCGAGCAGCTCGGCGCGACCCGCATCCACGACCGCGTCGACTGCGACGTCGACTTCGAGGACCCCGCGGCGCTCTGGAGCGCGGCGGTCCTCGACCGGCTGGCGGCCGAGGCCGGAGCGCAGCCCGGGGCGGACGGCCCCGCCGCAGCCGCGTCCACGTCGTCCGCCGCAGCGGGCGCGTCGGAGGCGAGCCGCGCCTCCCGGCCGGGGTCGCAGTGGAACAAGCGCAACCCGTACCGAGCCCCGCTCGTCGTGAACCGGCTGCTCTCCTCGCCGCGCAGCGCGAAGGAGATCCGGCACGTCGAGTTCGACCTCGGCACCTCGGGCATCGAGTACCGCGCGGGCGACGCCCTCGCGGTGGTGCCGCACAACGACCCCGCGCTCGTCGGCCAGCTGCTCGAGCACCTCGGGGCCGACGGGGCCGCCGTGTTCGACGGACGGCCGCTCGCCGAGGTCCTGCGCACCGAGCGTGAGATCCGGACGCCGTCGAAGGACCTCGTGGCCGACCTCGTGCAGCGTGCACCGGCGTCGGAGCTCGCGGCGGTCGTGTCGCACGGGGACAAGCACGAGCTCGACCGGTGGCTCTGGGGCCGCGACGTCCTCGACCTGCTCCGGGACGCCGGTACCGCGGCGCCGTCGATGGAGGAGCTGCTCCCGAACCTCCGCGGGCTGCAGGCGCGGCAGTACTCGATCTCGTCGAGCCCGCTGGCGCACCCGGACCGCATCCACCTGACGATCGCGTCCGTCCGCTACGGCGACGCGCACCGGTCCCACGCCGGCGTCGCGTCGACGTACCTGGCCGACCGGGTGCAGGCCGACGGTGAGGTCGACGTGTACCTCCAGCCGAACGCCGCGTTCGGGGTCCCCGGCGACGGCGACGCCCCGATGGTGATGATCGGCCCCGGCACCGGCATCGCCCCGTTCCGCGGGTTCCTGCACGAGCGGGCAGCGGCCGGTGCGACCGGGCGGAACTGGCTGTTCTTCGGCGACCAGCACCGCGAGACCGACTTCGTGTACGAGGACGAGCTCACCGAGATGCAGGCGTCGGGCGTGCTCACCCGGCTCGACCTGGCGTTCTCGCGCGACCAGGCCGAGAAGGTCTACGTGCAGACGCGGATGCGCGAGCAGGCGGCGGAGCTCTTCCGGTGGCTCGAGGACGGGGCGCACGTGTACGTGTGCGGCGATGCCTCGCGCATGGCGAAGGACGTCGAGCAGGCGCTCCTGGAGGTCATCGCGACCGGTCGGGGCCGCGGGGACGACGACGCGCAGGCGTACCTGGCGGACCTGCGGCGCGCGAAGCGCTACGTCCGCGACGTGTACTGAGCGGCGCGGGCGCCGAGGCGTGCCCCGGCCGCCGAGGGACCGACGGCCGGGGCACCCGAGGGACGGTCACCCGGTGACGGCGACCGACTCCGCATCCCGCTCGACGAAGAAGTCCGAGTACAGCGTGCACCCGTCCGGCTCGACCAGGAGACCCCTGATCCAGATCTCGTGTCGACGCTCCACCTCGACGACCGTCCCGGCGCGGTCGTCGACCGTGTCCTCCGTCGCGGACATGCGGTTCCCTCCGTCCGCGGTCGCAGCCGGCCGGCTCCCTGACACCGGCCGTGGGGACTGTGCGTCCAGCGGCACCCGTACCCTACGGAGGCGCCCGCGACGGCCGGAACCCGTTGACCCGGCTCGGCCGCTGTGCTACTCCGTGTCGCCGGCGGACGCGGACTCCGCCGCCCCCGGGACGACCGCGCGGGACCACGCGGAGTCCGCCGCGGTGCTCGTGTCCGGTGGCTCGGGCACGAGCACGAGCCCGGCGCCGGAGGTCGCCGCCGCGTACAGCTCCTCGAGCCAGCTGCGGTTGATCGCGGGCACCCGGCTGCCCGCGAAGGTGAACCGCAGGCTGACGTTCGGGTGCAGCCAGACGGAGCTGCGCCCGTCGCCGTGGAGCACGTCGTCCTTCCACGAGAACACGAAGCGGTGGTCGCGCCGCAGCATGTTCACGATGACGATCTGCAGGTGCGTGAGCGCGCGGTCGTCGACCCGCAGGTCGAGCACCTCACCGTCGTAGACGATCTGACCCATGAGGATCCTTCTACACCGTGCGGGCGAGCGAGGGACGGGTGCGGGGACGGACGGGAGGCGCGGTGCCGGCCGGCACCGCGCCTCCCGTCCGTCGTGGGGTCGCGTCAGTCCTGCGCGGTCGCCTCGTAGTGCCGCGCACCGCCGCGCACACCCGCGAAGCGGTACGGCGCAGCCGTGACGCGGGGCCGTTCGACGTCCTCGCTCGTGGCGGCACCGGCAGCGTGCAGCTCCCGGTACGCGTCGACCGTCAGCGGGGTGCGCGCCGCGAGCAGTGCGCGGACCCGGCCCTCGCGGCGGTGGGAGCGGTAGTCGGGCCGGACGATCCCGGTGATGAGCTCCCCGACGCTGCCCGAGCCGTAGCTGAACAGGGCGATCCGCTCGCCGCCCAGGTCGTCGTCGAGGTCGAGCAGCGCCGCGAGGCCGATCCAGAGCGACGCCGTGTAGGTGTTGCCGGTCTGCTTGTTGTAGGTGAAGCCGATCGCGAGCTCGGACTCGTCGAAGGGCACCCCGACGTGCTGCGTGAGCTTCCGGTGCGCCTTGAGCGCCATCTTCGTGAACGGCTGGTGGTGGACGAAGCGCACGATGTCCTCGTACGCCGGGCCGCCCTGCGACGCCAGGTCGTCCCACGCCCCGACGAACGCGTCGACGTACGCGCTGACCGACAGCCGGCCGTCGACGAGCGCCGTCGAGCGGTCGTTCGGTCGCCAGAAGTCGTCGACGTCGGCGGTGAAGACGCCCGCGGCGGGCTCGATCTCGATGAGGTCGGGGTCCGCGGACACCAGGATCGCCGCGGCCCCGGCGCCCTGGGTGGGCTCGGCGGCGGTGTCGACGTCGTACCGGGCGACGTCGGCGGCGATGACGAGGACCCGCTCGTGGGGTGCGCGCGCGATGATGCCCAGGGCGAGCTGCACGGCCGCGGTCCCGCCGTAGCAGGCCTGCTTCAGCTCGACCACGCGGACGTTCTGCGGGAGGCCGAGGAGCCCGTGCACGTAGACACCGGCGGCCTTGGACTGGTCGACGCCCGACTCGGTCGCGAACAGCACCGTGCGGATGCCCTCGACGCCGTGGCGGTCGATGACCTCCTTCGCGGCGGCGGCACCCATGGTGACGATGTCCTCGTCGGGCGCGGGCACGCTGAACGCGTCCTGCCCGATGCCGACGTGGTACTTCGCCGGGTCGACGCCGAGCCGTTCGGCCAGGTCGTCGAGCTCGAGCACGTGGTGGCCGGTCGCGATCGCGATGTCGTGGATGCCGACGGACAGCGGTTGCCGTGCGTCGCGCTGCTGGGCGCTCATGCTGCACCTCCTGCGGGCTTCGACCCGCGACGTTCCATGGCGACGTGCGCCGCCATCAGCTCGCCCGGGTTGGTCTGGGCGGCGAGCAGGGACAGCTCACCGCAGAGCACCGTCGCCGCGCACAGGGCGGCCAGGCGGCGGGCGTTGGCACCGGGCTCCCGGTCCTCGCGGCAGCCGAGGCGCACCAGGGCGTCCTCGACGACGGGCAGGTCCCCGCCCTTGCCGTTGCCGACCGTGCCGACGATGAGGTGCGGCAGCGCCGTGGAGAAGTAGAGGTCGTCACCGCGGGCCTCGGCGTAGGTGATGCCCTGCGAGCCCTCGACGATGTTGGCGGCGTCCTGCCCGGTGGCCAGGTAGAAGCCGAGGAGCATGTTCGCGTAGTGCGCGTTCGCGGAGCGCAGGGCCCCGGCGATGGTCGAGCCGACCAGGTTCTTCGCCACGTTGAGCTCCGCGATCCGCGCAGCGCTCGACCGCAGCCGCTTCTCGACGATCTCCCCCGGGATCACGATCTCGGCGATCGTGTTCCGGCCGCGACCGCGGATGCCGTTCACCGCGGTGGCCTTCTTGTCCGTGCAGAAGTTGCCCGAGACGCTGACGTAGCGCAGGCCCGGCTCCCACGCGAGGATCGCGGGCAGCAGCTTGTCCGCCGCCTGCGTCACCATGTTGTGGCCGGAGGCGTCACCCGTGGTGAACGCGAAGCGCAGGAACAGCAGGTCGCCGACGATCTCGGGGTGCACCTCGATGAGCTTCGCGAAGCGGCTCTGCCCGGCGACGATCTGCTCGAGTTCGTCCTGGCGCGCGAGGATGCGGCCCGCCGCGATGTTCGCAGCGGCGGCGCTGTCCGCCTTCACGACGACCGAGCGGGTCATGCGCTCGTCGACGACGGTCGCGACGATGCCGCCCTCGACCATGCGCGAGATGCGGGCACCGCGACCGACGGACGGCCACAGCGGCGACTCGTACGTGGCGAGGGGCACCTCGTGCTCGCCCTCGACGGCGTTGCCGCTCACGCGGATCGGCCCCACCCACTTCGTGGGGATCGGGGTCAGCAGGTCGGTCATTCGACGCTCCCTTCGGGCGCTTGCACCGCGACGCTGAGGTGTCTGATGTCGTGCGCCTCCCAGGCGCGGTGGATGCCGGCGAGGTCGGTGTCCGCCGGGACGAGCGCGATGCCGCAGTCGCCGCCGCCGGCACCGGACGGCTTCGCCGCCCCGCCGGCCGACTCGACGACGTCGCACAGGGTCGCGAGCCGCTCGGTCTCGATCTGCGAGCCGACGGACGCGCCGAGGCGCTGCATGAGCACGCGGGCGCGCCGCAGGGCGTCGAGCGTCATCGCGGCGTCGCCGGTCCGGAGGCCCGTGGTCAGGTCGTCGACGCAGGCGCGGCTGTCGTCGAGGAACGCCTGGTACCCGCCGTTGCGGTGCTTCCGGACCACGCTGACGAGCTTCGTCGTCGACGCCGGCGAGCCCGTCCAGCCGACCAGGAGTTCGAGGTCCGCCGGCGCGGGCAGGCGCTGCACGTCGAAGCCGGTCCAGGCGTCGGTGTCGTCGAGGATCGCGGTCACGGAGCGGCGGTCGAGCATGGCCACCAGGCGCTCGCGGTCCGGTGCGCTGTAGCGGAGCCAGCCGCCGAACGTGCTCGCGGCGAGGTCGCCGCCGGACGCGCGCGGGTTGACCCGGACGGTCGCGAGCAGCGCGACCCGGAAGCGGTCCCGCTGCGAGAGCCCGATGCCGTAGAACCGGTCGAGTGCGCCGACCGTGGCGACGGTGACCGCGGCCGAGGATCCGAGTCCGAACTTCCGACCGCTGGCGTCGTCGAGCTGGCTCTCGATGCGGAGGTCGTGGAACCGCGGTGCGATCCCACGCTCGGCCCGGAGCTTCTCGACCAGGTCGATCGTCGCCATGACGTAGTCGTAGGGGTGGTGCTCGCGGTCCAGCGCCAGGCCGTCCTCGTCGCGGGTCCACGTCAGCGGGAGGTGCCCGTACTCCTCGGAGTGCACGCTCCCGGAACCGTGGCCCTCGCGCACCCGGGCGGTGATGGCCCGGTCGAGGGCGATGAGCACGGATGGCTGCCCGGGCTCGACGACGGCGTACTCGCCCGCGACGAACAGCTTGCCGTGGGCGCGGAACTCGATCACTCGGCGGTCTCCTCCGGTCGGACGGCACCCACTCCGGGTGCCTCCGTCCCTTCGGAGCGGACGACCCGTGCGCCTGGTCCGGTGCCCGACTCGATGACGTCTCCCAGACCGGCGAGCGCCGTGGCGACGGCACCGCGGTCCTCGGGCTTCGTGAGCACCACGACGTTCGGGCCGGCGTCGGCGGTCGCGTACGCCTCGGTCCCGGCGGCACGGAGCTCGGCGACGGCATCGAACACGGCGACGCTGCGGGCGTTCAGGTACCGGATGGGCGGGAAGGCGCCCTCGATCGTCGCGTGCATGCGGAGCGCGTTGCTCTCGGTGAGCTCCCCGATCCGGGTGAAGTCACCGGCGGCGCAGGCGTCGAGCATCTCCCCCACGGTCTCGGTCGTCGACGTCACCCACGCCGGGTAGAACGGCGAGGTCGCGATCGTCCGGCGCATCGCCTCACGCGAGCCGATCGCCTTCTCGCCGGCGGAGATCGTCACCACGACCATGGCCATCGGCGGGGCGGGGACGCGCTCGGCGTAGGAGCCCTGGTCGTCGCCGGCGTGCCAGACCGCGACACCGCCGGGGATCGAGCGCGTGGCGGACCCCGAACCGCGTCGGGCGAGCCGGGAGAGGTCGCGCTCGGACAGGTCGAGCCCGTAGGCCGCCGACGCCGCGGTCGCGAGGGCCGCGAAGCCGGACGCGCTGGAGGCCAGCCCGGCGCCGGTCGGCACGGTGTTCTCGGAGACGACGGCCGCACGGTCGGACGACCCGGCGAGCGCCCGCACGAGGTCGAGGAACTGCTGCACGCGGAGCAGCGCACCCTCGGGGGCCGCGCCGCCGTTGAGCACGAGCGAGTCGGCCTCCGCCGCGGCGTCGAGCGTCACGGTCGTCGTGGTCGGGAAGACGTCGAGGCCCATCGACACGCTGCCGGTGGCGGGCAGGGCGAGCTGCGCGTCGGCCTTGCCCCAGTACTTCACGAGCGCGATGTTGGGGTGCGCGACGGCGGTGGCGGTCATCAAGCGCGGGCTCCGATCGTGGTGGTCCAGGTCTCCGTCGCGCCCGCGGCACGGAGTGCGGCGGACACGCGGTCGGCGTGCTCCCCGTCCGCGACGAGCGCGAGGACGCATCCGCCGCGCCCACCGCCGGTGAGCTTCGCGCCGAGGGCGTCCGCACGGCGTGCGGCGTCGACGAGCCGGTCGAGGTCCGCGCTCGACACGTCGAGTTCGGTGAGCAGTTCGTGCGCGGCGTCCATCGTGGCACCGAGGGCCTGGGCATCGCCATCCTCGAGTGTCCCCCGTGCGCGTCGCGCGAGGGCTCCGATGGCGTCGACGACGCCGTCGACCGTGGCGGGGTCGGCGTCGTGCCGTTCCCGGACGGCCGCGACCGCCTCGCGCGTGTGCCCCGGGACACCGGTGTCCGCGACGACGAAGGTGAACACCGCGCCGAGCGGGACGGGCTCGACCACGCCGCCCTCGAACCACACGGGCACCTCGGCGACGACCCCTCGGGCATCGAGTCCGGAGGGGCGGCCGTGGGCGACGCGCTCGCACTCCTGCACGAGTTCGTGGTGCTCCTCGGGGTCGAGGGTCCGACCGAAGACGTCGGCCACGGCGGCGGTCACGGCGGCGGCGACGGCGGCGCTCGAACCCATGCCCCGGGCGGTCGGCACGGCACTGTCGACCCGGACGTGCACGTGCTGCTCCTCGGCGCCGAGGTGCCGGAGCGTCGCGGTCACGGCGGTCACCGTCGGCAGCACGGCCGCCGGTGCGGTGTCGAGGGGGCCGGTGTGCACGGTCGACTCGAGCCGGCTGCCGTCGCCGGGCGCCACCGGGGTCACCGCCGCGGTCACCCGCACGTCGAGCACGGGGAGCACGAGCGCGGGTACGCCGTACACCACGGCGTGCTCGCCGATCAGGATCGTCTTGCCGTGGGACGACGCTGACCCGGTGCGGAGGCTGGGTCCTGCTCCCGGGGTCGCGGTGCTGTCGGTGTCGTTGCTGGTCATCGTGGCTCAGGTCAGCCTAACCGGCCGTGCGCGCGACCGCCCGTGCCCACCTGTGAACAACCTGGTTGTGCACAACTGAGTTGCGTGCCACACTGGTGGGCATGCCGGTGACCGACGAGATGGTGTGCTTCTCGCTCTACGCGGCGTCCCGGGCGACCACCCAGGCGTACCGCGCACTGCTGGAGCCCTGGGGACTGACGTACCCCCAGTACCTCGTCCTCGTGACCCTGTGGATCGAGGGCGACCAGACCGTCTCCACGCTCGGCGAGCACCTGCAGCTCGACTCGGGCACCCTGTCGCCGCTGCTCCGGCGCATGGAGCGGGCCGACCTGGTCCGCCGCGAGCGCCGCAGCACCGACGAGCGCGTCGTGACCGTCACGCTCGGCGACCGCGGTCGCTCGATCCGCCCCGAGCTCGCCCACGTCCCCGCGCGCATCGCCGCGGGCATGGGCCTGTCCGACGAGCAGGCCGCCCTCGAGCTCATCGCGACGCTCCAGCGCCTGACGGCGACCATGCACGCCGCGGCCGACGACACCGCCACCACGACCACCGACGCCCCCACAGCGTCGGACGACTGACCCCACGAAGGAAGGAAGGACCCCCATGGACGTCCTCTACACCGCCGAGGCGCTCGCCACCGGCGAGGGCCGCAACGGCCACGTCGCCACCAGCGACGGCCGCGTCGAGCACGACCTCGCCATCCCGAAGGAGATGGGTGGCTCCGGCAACGGCGCCAACCCCGAGCAGCTCTTCGCAGCCGGCTACGCCGCGTGCTTCCACTCCGCGCTGCAGGGCGTCGCCCGCGCGCAGAAGGTGAAGATCACCGACTCGACCGTCGGTGGCCGCGTCTCCATCGGCCCGAACGGCCAGGGCGGCTACCAGCTCGCCGTCATGCTCGAGGTCGTCATCCCCGGCCTGGAGCACGACCAGGCCCAGGCCCTCGCGGACGCCGCGCACCAGGTCTGCCCGTACTCGAACGCCACCCGCGGCAACATCGACGTCACCATCGTCGTCTCGGAGGACTGACCCATGACCGACACCACCCCCACCACCATGCGTGCCGTCGTCCACGAGACCTTCGGCGAGCCGGCCGACGTCCTGACCGTCGCCGAGCGCCCCGTCCCGCAGCCCGGCCCCGGCCAGGTGCTCGTCCGCACGGTGCTCTCCCCCATCCACAACCACGACCTGTGGACGATCCGCGGCACCTACGGGTTCAAGCCCGAGCTCCCCGCGGCCAGCGGCACCGAGGCGCTCGGCGTCGTCGAGGCCCTGGGCGAGGGCGTCGACCGCCTGCAGGTCGGCCAGCGCGTCGCGGGCGGCACCTTCGGCGTCTGGGCCGAGTACTACGTCGCCGACGCCGCCGGGCTCGTCCCCGTGCCGGACGCCATGCCCGACGAGTCCGCCGCGCAGCTCGTCTCGATGCCGTTCAGCGCGATCAGCCTGCTGCACTCGCTCGACCTGCACGAGGGCGACTGGATCATCCAGAACGCCGCGAACGGCGCCGTCGGCCGCATGGTCGCGCAGCTCGGCAAGGCCCGCGGCATCAACGTGATCGGTCTGGTCCGTCGCGCCGAGGGCGTCGAGGAACTGCGGGAGCAGGGCATCGACCGCATCGTCGCCACGGACTCCGAGGGCTGGCAGGACCAGGTCCGCGAGCTCACCGGCGGTGCCCCGATCATCGCGGGCGTCGAGTCCGTCGGCGGGAAGGCCGCGGGCGACATCGCCTCGGTCATGGGCGAGAACGGCACGCTCGTCGTCTTCGGCGCCATGGCGTCGCCGACGCTCGAGATCCCGTCCGGCAAGGTCATCTTCGGCCAGCTCACCGTCAAGGGGTTCTGGGGCGCCGTCGTCAGCAAGACCATGCCGGCCGAGCTCAAGGGCCAGCTCTTCGGCGAGCTCATCACCCGCGTGCTCGACGGATCGCTGACGCTCCCCGTCTCCGAGACCTTCGTCTTCGAGGACGCCCGCGACGCGGCGCGTGCCAGCGACACCGCCGGCCGTGTCGGCAAGGTGCTGCTGCGCCCGTAGCGGTCCAGCACCCCGGGACGGACGGGCGCGCCCCGCTCAGCGGCAACGCGAAGCGTTGCGCGGGGCGCGCCGACCGAGCCCGCGAGGGAGGACGGTGCCAGCTGGCACCGCGCCTCCCGTCCGTCGCGGCGTGCGCCGGAGGTCACATCGCCTCCTTCAGCCCCTTCCGCACCAGGAGCGCGTTCATCGGGTACGAGCAGACGAACCCGGCGACCATCGCGACCTGCATCGCGACCCAGAACTCGGGTGTGAGCACGCCGACGCGGCCACCGAGCACTGCCGGCAGCAGCGCGAACTGCAGCACCGCCATCGCGCCGTACATGCCGACCTGCCACGCGGTGATGCTGAGGGTGTCGGCCTTCAGCGCGGCGACGAGTCCGTCGCGCCACCCGAGTCCGCGCATGGGCGCGATCGCCGCGTACTGGAACGCGATGCCGACGACGAACGCGATGACGAAGTCGATGATCCACCCGGCGAACATGCGGTCCTGGTAGAGCGTGCCGAGCCCGACGAGGGTGCCGAGGGCCGGGAAGGCGACGAGCCCGAACTCGCCGACGAGGTCACCGAGCGCACACCCGGCGCCGCAGTGGCTCGTGTCGATCGCGGTGCCCGCCCACCGGCCGTGACCGCCCACCGTCGCACGGCCCCGGCGGAGGTAGAAGACCAGCCACACCACGCTGCCGAAGAGCATCGTCAGCGGCCAGACGAGCGCCATCACCCGCATGTGCGGTGGGTGCCGGACGACGTCGACCGCGACGACGAGCGCGCAGCCGACCGCCACCACGAGGAGCACCGCGCAGACCGCGGTCAGCGTCGTCGGCAGGTCGCCCACCTGCAGTTCGGTCATCGCGTGCGCCTCCCGTGATCGTTGTCGCCCGACAACGGTGCACCGTACACACCCGTGCCGGAGCCCCGGTCGAGCAGGCGTCCCCCGGCATCGGTCCGCGTGGCAGCGCGGGCTACCGCTGCGCCTGCTCCGTGGCGACGGCGGAGACGTCACGGGTGGGGAGCCCCTGCTCGACCTCCTCCAGGGTGCGGCCCCGGCTCTCGGGCACGAACCTCCGGATGAAGAGCAGGGCCAGGACGCCGACCACGGCGAACCCGAAGAAGGTGCCGGTGATGCCGGTCGCCGCGACGATCGTGGGGAAGGTCAGCCCGAGGAACGCGTTCGCGGTCCAGAGGCAGAACACGGCGATGCCCATGCCGAGCGCGCGGATCTGCGTGGGGAAGATCTCCGACAGGATCACCCACGTCGCGATGTTGAGGAACGTCTGCATCGAGCCGACGAACGCGACGACGAGGACCAGGATCACCCAGGGTCGAGCGGGGTTGCCCTCGACCAGGGTCATCGACGCGATGCCGATCAGGAAGTGGCACACCGTCGTCAGCGAGTACCCGATGACGAGCGTCGTGCGTCGGTCGATGCGCTCCATGTTGGTGAGGGCGACCACCCCGCCGACCACCGCGATGACCCCGGGAGCGATGTTCGCGATGAGGGCCGCCGACTCCTGGAAGCCGGACTCGACCAGGACGGTCTGCCCGTAGTACATGATCGAGTTGATGCCGGTGAGCTGCTGCGCGACACCGATGCCGGACCCGACGAGCACGGTCCGGACCAGCCACCCGCTGCCGAGCAGCGTGCGCCACCCGCCGCCGTGCCGCAGCTCCGCCTCGCGCTCGTTCGCGCGCTCGATCTCCTCGAGTTCGGCCGTGGCGCGCTCCTCGGAGCGGACCTGCACGAGCACCGCACGGGCCTCCCCGTACCGGCCCTTCGACGCGAGCCACCGCGGCGACTCCGGCACGCGCAGCATGCCGACGAAGAGCGCCACCGCAGGCAGGGCGCAGACGGCGAGCATGACGCGCCAGACGCCGTCGCCCTCGCCCCAGAGGGTGCCGATGACGGCGTTCACCACGAAGGCGGCGAGCTGGCCGATCACGATCATGAGCTCGTTGCGGCCCGACAGCGATCCACGGATCTCGTACGGTGCGAGCTCGGCGAGGAAGACGGGCACGACGGTCGACGCCCCACCGACCGCGAGCCCGAGCAGGACCCGGCCGACGACCATGACCCCGAACGTCGGGGCGAGGACGCAGGTCAGCGTGCCGACGAAGAAGGCCACGGCGAGCAGGACGATCGTCCTCCGACGTCCCCAGCCGTCCGCGATCCGACCGCCGAGCACCGCACCGACCGCAGCGCCGAAGAGCAGCGAGCTCGTGACGACGCCCACGGTCAGGTCCGTCAGGCCGAGCTCCTGCTGCATCGGGAGCAGCGCCCCGTTGATCACACCGGTGTCGTAGCCGAAGAGGAGGCCGCCGAGGGTCGCGACGAGGGCCAGGACACCGAGACGGCGGCGGTGGGGGCCCTCCCCCACCGGGGGGAGAGCGACCTTCGGTGCTGTCGGCGCGGTGTCGACCATTGCGTGGCTCCTTCGTCGGGGGACCTCGCGACGGTGCGCGCGGCGATCGTGTCCCGTTCCGTGTCCCGTCGACCGGACCGCTCACCCGTGCGGCCGGCCGATCCTCCGACCGGTCGGCGGAGGCCGGTGCTGCTCAGTCGGAGTCGGCCGGACCGTCGCCGAGCACGTCGCCGAGCGAAGCCATGCCGGCCCCGTGGTCGGTGTAGCGGCGGACGGTCCGTCGGGCCGCTGCACTCGCGGCCCCGCCGAGCGCCGGGTTGCGCCGAGCCGCGTCCGCCACCCGACCCGCGTGCCCGGCGGTGGACAGCAGGACGTTCGCCAGTGCGCGTGCGGCGCCGGACTCCGGGACCCCGGTGACCGTCCAGGCGCTCCGGAGCTGCTCGTCCGGTGTGACCCCGCGACGGGTGCCCATCCGGTGCCAGTCGGAGAGGGCGCCCTCGGTGCGCTCAGCGGCCCGCTCGACCTCTCCTGCACGCCGGCGCTGGACCGCGCGGACGGCCTCGGCCGAAGCATCGTCCGTCCCGTGCTCGCGCCCCTCGACGGCGGCGGCACGCTGCCGGGCGGCCGTGTCGTCACCGCCCGCCTCGGCGATGCGAGCGGCGTGGGCGGCGGCTGCGGCGGCGAGGATGTCGTGGCGGTCCATGCCTCGACGGTAGCCGCTCGCGCCGACAGCTACGTCCCTCGACACATCCGCTCGCCGCCGCTCCCTGCCGCGCCGGGTCCGCCGGTAGCATCTCGAACCGAGGGGGAATCATGAACCGAACCGTTGCGACCGGTGCCACCGCTCTGGTCGTCGCCGTCGCGCTGTCCGGTTGCTCGCTGCTCGGCGGGTCCGACGGAGCGCTCCCGGCGCCCTCGGCCCTGCCGACGGCGAGCCGGACGTCCACCCCGTCGCCGACGGCGACCGAGGACCCGGACGCCGCCCGGCTCGAGGCCTCGGCGACCCCGCGCGCGCCCAGCCCGGTCGCGTCCGAGGCCGCCGTCCCCGACCCCGTGCTCACCCCGATCCCGGCCGGGACGGTGCTGGCCGAGGGCGACGTCGCCTCACCGAAGGGCAGCATCCACTTCCACTACCGCGTCGTGGCGGACGGCGACGACACCTTCACCGCACAGTTCAGCGGCGTGACCTCGTCGCTGCCCGTCCCGATCGGGGCCGGGTTCTTCGAACGCGAGCGGACGGTGGGCGACGGCCTGACCTACCCCGGCGTGGGCGACACCGTGCTCGGCGGTCCGACCCCCGCGCCGGTCGCGAAGGACGTGCCGCTCGACGGCTCGGGTGTCGACCCGTCGGGGCTCGTGACGCTCGTGGTGTCCTCGGCGGCCGACCCCGGCCAGGCCGACCTGCCGATCGAGATCGCGGCCGGCAAGGTGCTCGCGGTCGCGCCGGTGCGTTGGTCGGTGCCCGAGCGGCAGACGAACGTGCACCCGGTCGACAGCGGAGCACGGTCGAACGCCTCCGGTCCGGTCACGGCGACGACGGCGTCCGGTGCGCCGCGCTCCTACACGGTCGCGCCGGACGACCTGATCGGCGACGTCGCGGCACGCTTCGGCATCAGCGTGAAGGCGCTCGTCTGGTTGAACGCCGACGTGCAGGTGTTCGGCGACGACCAGTACCTGTACGAGGGGACGACCCTCAACCTCGACCCGCTCGCGCGCTGACGCCGGCTGGTCGCACGCCCGCCGAGTCTCGCGCAGGCGGACGTGTTCGCGGCCCGCGAGCCGCGAAGGTGTCCGCGGGGCCGAGTCTCGGGGCCGAGGCCGCCCCGCGGCAAGCGCGACCACGCACCGGACGGGAGGCGCGGTGCCAGCTGGCACCGCGCCTCCCGTCCGTCCGTCAGGTGCGTGGGCTACTCGCCGCGCAGCTCCAGGTACTTGGCGATGAGCGCCTTCGTCGAGGAGTCCTGCGACGCGAGCGCGTCCTGGTCGCCGTCGACCGCCGGGGCGATCTGCAGCGCGAGCTGCTTGCCGAGCTCGACACCCCACTGGTCGAACGAGTCGATGCCCCAGATGGTGCCCTCGGTGAACACGATGTGCTCGTAGAGGGCGATGAGCTGACCGAGCACGCTCGGGGTGAGCTCCGGCGCGAGGATCGACGTCGACGGCTTGTTGCCCGTGAAGGTGCGGGCCGCGACGATCCCCTCGTCGGTGGTGCCCTCGGCGCGGACCTCGTCGGCGGTCTTGCCGAACGCGAGCGCCTTGGTCTGCGCGAAGAAGTTCGCCAGGAACAGCGCGTGGACGTCCTGGCCCGGCTGCACGGCCTTGCCGTCGCCGGACTCGTCCTTGAGCGGACGCGCCGGCTTCGCGACGGTGATGAAGTCCGCCGGGATCAGGCGGGTGCCCTGGTGGATGAGCTGGTAGAACGCGTGCTGGCCGTTGGTGCCCGGCTCGCCCCAGAAGACCTCGCCGGTGTCCGTCGTGACGGGCGAGCCGTCCCAGCGGACGCGCTTGCCGTTCGACTCCATCGTGAGCTGCTGCAGGTACGCGGCGAAGCGGTGCAGGTACTGCGTGTACGGCAGGACCGCGTGGCTCTGCGCACCGAGGAAGTTCGTGTACCAGACGTTGAGCAGACCCATGAGGACGGGGACGTTCTGCTCGAGCGGCGTGGTGCGGACGTGCTCGTCGACGGCGTGGAACCCGGCGAGGAACTGCTCCCAGTTCTCCTTGCCGATCGCGATGACCACCGAGGTGCCGATGGCCGAGTCGACCGAGTAGCGGCCGCCCACCCAGTCCCAGAAGCCGAAGGCGTTCTCGGGGTCGATGCCGAACGCGGCGACCTTGTCGAGCGCGGTCGAGACGGCGACGAAGTGCTTGGCGACAGCGTTCGACTTCTCGTCGTCCGACGCGTCGGTCAGGCCGAGGCGCTCCCACAGCCACTGGCGGGCGAGACGGGCGTTGGTCAGGGTCTCGAGCGTGCCGAAGGTCTTCGACGCGACGATGAAGAGCGTGGTCTCCGGGTCGAGGTCGACGGTCTTCTCGTAGATGTCGGCGGGGTCGATGTTCGAGACGAAGCGCGCCTCGAGGCCCTCCTGCACGTACGGCTTGAGCGCCTCGTAGACCATGACCGGGCCGAGGTCGGAGCCGCCGATGCCGATGTTGACGACGGTCTCGATGCGCTTGCCGGTGACACCGGTCCACGAGCCGTCGCGCACCTGCTCGGCGAAGGCGTAGACCTTGTCGAGCGTGGCGTGCACGTCGGCGTCGACGTCCTGGCCGTCGACCACGAGCGCCGGCTCGATGCCCCGCGGACGGCGGAGCGCCGTGTGCAGGACGGCGCGGTCCTCGGTCACGTTGATGTGCTCGCCGGCGAGCATCGCCTCGAAGCGCTCGGCGACGCCGGTGTCCTTCGCGACCTGGAGCAGGGCGGCGAGGATCTCGTCGTCGACGAGGCCCTTCGACAGGTCGACGGTCAGGTCGGCGGCCTGGAACGTGTAGCGATCGGCGCGACCGGGGTCGCTGTCGAACCAACCGCGCAGGTCGGGGGTGAATCCGTCGGCGATGCCGGCGAGCTTCTTCCAGCCGTCGGTCGATGTGGGGTCGACGGGAGCGGATTCGGTCACTTCGGTCCTCCTGGGTACCTTCTGGACGTACTGGACCGCGGGTCACCGCAGCGCTGCGTCGCGGACCACGTCCGAGCGTAGTGCCGCAGCAGTGCGGTTGCGCACAGCTCGGTGGGGCGAAGCGGCGTAACAACTCGTCGTACTGAGATTTCACACTTCAGAATCGACGTTCCGACCCCTACGGTCAGGAGTCCGGGGAGCACTCAGCTCTCGGACCCCAGAGGAAGGAATCGCATGTCGAAGGTCAGGACGTCGCTCGCCATCAGCGCGACCAGCGTCGCACTCGTCGCCGCAGGGCTGATCGCTGCCCCTGCAGCCAACGCCGCAGACACCACCGCGGGCGCGCAGGGCGCTGCTGCCAGCGCCGACGCGTTGCAGCACTTCACACCCGCTCAGATCGACGATGCGATCGAAGAAGCCCGAGCTGGCGGCTACGTCGAGCGGCAGACGGTCGACGACGACGGGAGCATCCGCACGACCCTGGACCTCGGGCAGGGAATGACCTTCGATCTCATCCAGGAGGGTCCGACATCGCGTCTGAGCGCCGGTCGGGACAGCAGGGGCACGTACGTGGCGTTCAACAGCACCGACCAGAACCTGATCATCAGCGGAGCAGCATTCGGGCTCGGTGCCGGACTCTGCGCCATCAGTGCGGGAACGTTCTGCGTCGTCGCCGGCGCGATCCTGACCGCCGCGGCCGTTGCGATCACCTCGAACGGAGGAGTGCGGTGCAGCGGCGGCAAGGCTCTCCGGGTCTACCCGTTCGCTGGCGGCAAGGTCAAGCCGCGCTGCGCCTGATGAGCAAGCGCGTAGTCTGCGGGGTTGCCTCGAGCGTCCCGTTCGCCGTCGCCGTCAGTCTCGTCCTCGTGGGCGTCGGGTCCGTACTCGCCAGCTCCGACTCCTGGCTCGGGAAGCTCGCCCTGGGGGCCGCTCTCTTCGTCGGGATCGTCCTCACCGGGTTCGCGGTGCGGAAGCACCAGCGACGCAGATGACCGACGGACCACCGTGATCGGCTGTCCCCGCGCCCCCGGAAGGGCGCGGGGACACTCGTCGGGCGTCAGCCGAGGGCCCGGAAGCGACGCAGGCGCAGGCTGTTCGTCACCACGAAGACGGACGAGAACGCCATCGCCGCACCCGCGAGCACCGGGTTCAGCAGGCCCGCCATCGCGAGCGGGATCGCCGCGACGTTGTAGGCGAAGGCCCAGAACAGGTTGCCGCGGATCGTGCGGAGCGTCGCCCGGGACAGCCGGACCGCGTCCGCCACGACGGTGAGCCGACCGCTCACGACGGTGATGTCGCTCGCGGCGATCGCCGCGTCGGTGCCGGCCCCCATCGCGATGCCGAGGTCCGCCGCCGCGAGCGCCGCCGCGTCGTTGACCCCGTCGCCGACCATCGCGACCGTCCGCCCCTCGGCCTGCAGTCGCCGGACGGTCTCGAGCTTCGAGGCCGGGGTCGCACGGGCGTGCACCTCGTCGATGCCGACGCGCGCCGCGACGGCGCGCGCGGCGCCCTCGTTGTCCCCGGTGAGCAGCACCGGGCGCAGGCCGAGCGCGACGAACCGCCGGACGGCCTCCGGCGCCTCGGGCTTCACCGTGTCGCCGACGACGACGGCGCCGAGCACCGAGCCGCCCCGGCCGACGAGGACCGCGGTCCCGCCGTCCGACTCGGCAGCGGCGACCCGCGCGGCCAGCGCCTCGTCCACCGGCAGTGCCCAGGCCTCCGCCAGCCACCGGGCGGTGCCGACGACGACCACCTCGCCGTCGACCACGGCCTGCACGCCCGCGCCCGGCGTCGCGGCGAACTGCTCCGCGACCGGGACGTCGAGTGCGCGGTCCCGCGCGGCCCGGACGACCGCACGCGCCACCGGGTGCTCGGAACCGTCCTCGACCGCCGCCGCCACCGCGAGCAGCGGTCCGTCGGCGTCCGGTGCGCCGTCGACCGGCAGGATCGCCGTCAGGCGCATCTCCCCGGTCGTCACGGTGCCGGTCTTGTCGAGCACGATCGTGTCCACGGCGCGGGTGCGTTCGAGCGCCTGGGGGCCGCCGATCAGGATGCCGAGCTGCGAGCCACGACCCGTGCCGACGAGCAGCGCGGTGGGCGTCGCGAGCCCGAGGGCGCACGGGCAGGCGATGACGAGCGTCGCGACCGCGGCGGTGACGGCAGCGGTCAGGGACCCGCCGGCGACGAGCCACCCGACGAACGCGACCACGGCGAGGCCGATCACGACGGGTACGAACACGGCGGAGACCCGGTCGGCGAGTCGCTGCACCGCGGCCTTGCCGGTCTGGGCGTCCTCGACGAGGCGTCCCATCCGGGCGAGCTCGGTGTCGGCACCGACGGCGGTGACCTCGACCACGAGCCGACCACCGACGTCGATGGTCGCGCCGGTCACGCGGTCGCCGGGTCGCGCCTCGACCGGGACCGACTCGCCGGTGAGCATGCTGAGGTCGACGGCCGACGAGCCCTCGCGCACGATGCCGTCGGTCGGGATCCGCTCCCCCGGTCGGACGACGACGACGTCACCGACGACGAGCGACGCGGCGGGCACACGGGTCTCGACGGGACCGGACGGCTCGTCGCGGAGCACCGACGCGTCCTTCGCGCCGAGCTCGAGCAGCGCGCGCAGCGCCGCCCCGGACCGCTGCTTCGCCCGGGCCTCCATGTACCGGCCGGCCAGGATGAAGACCGTCACGGCCGCGGCCACCTCGAGGTAGAGGTCGCTCGCCTCAGGGTCCGTGGCGAACCACGAGAAGGTCATGTGCATGCCGGGGGCACCGGCGTCGCCGAGGAACAGTGCGTACAGCGACCAGCCGAACGCGGCGACGACGCCGAGGCTGACCAGGGTGTCCATGGTCGCGGCGCCGTGTCGGGCGTTGACCCACGCGGCACGGTGGAACGGCAGCGCTCCCCAGACGGCGACCGGTGCCGCCAGTGCCAGGGCAGCCCACTGCCAGTTCGGGAACTGCAGGACCGGCACCATCGAGAGCAGGACCACGGGCAGCGCCAGGACGGCGGAGACGACGAGCCGCTGCCGCAGGGGCGCGGTCGCGGCGTCGGGACCGGTGGCGTCGTCGACGTCGTCGGCAGAGCCCGGAGTCGGCTGCCGCACGTGGACGGTCGCCCCGTACCCGGCGGCCTCGACCGCCGCGACGAGCGCCGCGGTGTCGACCGTGTCCGGGTCGGTCACCGACACCTGCGCCTGCTCGGTCGCGTAGTTCACGGTCGCGGAGACGCCCGGCAGCTTGCCGAGCTTCCGCTCGACGCGGTTCGCGCACGAGGCGCAGGTCATCCCCGTGATGTCGAGCTCGACGACGCCCTCGCTCACCGGGACACGACCTCGTACCCCGCCTCCGCGATCGCGCCGCGGAGGGCCTGGTCGTCGATCCGGTGGTCGGACGTGACGGTGACGGACGACGACCCGCCGGGCACGAGGTCCACGGCGACGTCGGTCACGCCGGCGAGCTCGGAGACCTCCTCGGTCACGCTCGCCACGCAGTGCTCGCAGGTCATCCCGGTCACGGCGACGGTCTCGGTGGTCATGGGTCCTCCTCGGTGTGTGGTGCGGTGGGGTCAGGAACGGACGAGTCGGGCGATGGCGTCGCTCGCCTCGCGGACCTTCGCGTCGGCAGCGTCGCCGCCCTCGGCCACGGCCTCGGCGACGCAGTGGCGCAGGTGGTCCTCGAGCAACGACAGGGCGACCCGTTCGAGCGCCCGGTTCGCCGCGGAGATCTGGGTCAGCACGTCGATGCAGTACGTCTCGTCCTCGACCATGCGCGCGATCCCGCGGACCTGCCCCTCCGCGCGGCGCAGCCGCTTGAGCAGGTCGTCCTTGTCCTCGATGTACCCGACGTGTGCGTGCGGTGCTGCTGGCATCCTGACCTCCGTCCTCCCCAACAGGGTACCCCCCTGGGGTATTTCGTGCTCGTCGATCCCTCGGGAGGCGCAGAGTTGTCTGAGAATTCGTCATTGAGGGGCGGGATCGCTCGTCGCTGCGGGCGAGGGTCGGCGTGCGCCGACGGATCCCCGCCGTGGCGCGGATCGAACCGGTCCCCACCGGACGGGAGGCGCGTGTCGCGGCCGCCACGGGCCTCCCGTCCGGCAGCGCCCACCCGGGACGCGGAAGCGCGCATCCCGGACAGTGCTGGCATGATGCGCGGGTGAGCACCTCGTCGACGAACGGTTACCGCCGCCTGCGGTTCACCGAGAGCGACGGCACCGACTACGGCCGGATCTTCTCGGCCGAGTACAACGGCCGCGACCTCGGTACCGAGACCTACGTCGCCGAGGGCACCCGGTACGAGTACACGATCGTCGGCGACGACGACGTCACGCTCCGCACCATGCGCGCCGAGGGTGGACGGCGCGGTGGCGTGATCGGCCCGCGCAACGACCACGTCGTGTTCTGGCTCACCCGCGGACGCCTCGAGATGCACTTCGCGGACCGGACGCGGGTGATCGAACCGGGGAGCCCCTACATCGCCTCGGCGTCCGAGGCGTACCGGTTCGAATCCGCCGACACCGTCTACAACGGCCTGCACGTGTCGGACCCGTTCCTCCGGTCGGTCGGCGCGGAGCTCGGCTACCGTCTGCCGGACGGCCCCCTGCTGTTCGACCAGCAGGACGAGGCGATCGCCCGGCGCGAGCCGCTCCGCCGCCTGGTGCAGGACCTCGCGCCGGCGCTGCTCGACGACCGCGTGGTCGGTCCGATGCGCACGGCCCTGAACCGGCGGCTCGCGGTGGTCGTCCTCGACACCTTCCCGATCCGCAACCGGGGCCACGACGTCCCGGTCGCGAACCGGCTGCGCGACGCGGTCCGCCACATCGAGGCACACGCACAGGACCGACCGTCCGTCCCCGAGATCGCGGCCGCGTGCGGACTGAGCCAGCGCGGCCTGCAGGACGTCTTCGCGCGGACGCTCGGCACCACACCGAACCGGTTCATGCGCGACCACCGGCTCGACTGCGTCCGTCGTGAACTGCTGCGCGCCGCCGGCGACGAGGGCGTGACACCGGTCGCCCGACGATGGGGCTTCACCAACCCCGGCCGTTTCGCCGCGGCCTACCGGGAGCGCTTCGGTGAGGACCCCGCGGCGACCCTGCGCGGCTCACGGGCCGCGCGACCCGACTCCGGCCGGACGTCCTGGCGGGTCCGACGTGCCGTCGCGCACATCGTCGAGCACGCCGACGGCGACCTGACCGTCGACGAGATCGCGGACGCTGCGGGGGTGCGTCCCCGCCGGTTGCAGCAGCTCTTCCGACAGGAGTGCGGACTGTCGCCCATGGCGTACGTGCGCTCCGTGCGGGACGCTGCGTCGCGCAACACCGGGGCCGGTATCGGCGGCACCGGCTGACCCTCCGCCGTCGGGGTACACAGAGAACCGGCGTTCTGGCGCTTTCCCTGAAGGAGCGCTGAATCCCACCGGACCCGTGTGACGAATCTCGGTGTCAGCCCGTCTCATCCGTGAACAGCAACCGCTGGGAACGAGTCCCGGCGGGTCCTCGAAGGGAGACACCAATGGCTGACACCACCACCACCTCGACCACTCCGGCGACCGCTTCGGCGGCGTCGCGCTCGGCCGTCCAGAACGGTTCGGGTACTGCGGGCAAGACCACGATCGACGACACCGTCGTGTCGAAGGTCGCCGGCATCGCCGCTCGTGAGGTCAACGGCGTGCACTCGCTGGGCGGCGGCGCTGCCCGTGCGATCGGCGCGATCCGCGACGCGATCGGGCAGCGTGACCACGGTCAGGGCGTCAAGGTCGAGGTCGGCGAGAAGCAGGTCGCCGCGGACGTCGTGATCGTCGCGGAGTACCCGGTGTCGCTGCAGCAGGTCGCTGACGGTGTCCGTTCGTCGGTCGCCCGTGCCCTGGAGCAGATCGTCGGCATGGAGGTCGCCGAGGTGAACGTCACCGTCCAGGACGTCTACATCCCGGGGGATGACGACGACAACGACGACAAGAAGGAGTCCCGCGTTGAGTAACACACTCGTCGGCGCGCTGATCGGCGCCATCCTCGCCGTCGTGGCACTGCAGTTCGGGTTCTGGGGCTTCGTCCTGGTGATCGTGTTCGGTCTGGTCGGTGCACTCGTGGCCGCCATCACGACCGGGAAGATCGACCGCGGCGCCCTGACCGACGTGCTGACCGGACGCCGGAGCTCCCGGTGAGCGCCGGCCCGGGGAGCCTCCCGGCGAGCGCGGTCCCGGGCCGGGTCGAGATCACCGCCCGGGCGCTGACGGCGCTGGCCCGGGCCGTCGCAGCGGAGCGTCTGGGCGCTCCCGCGAAGCGGCTCCGGGTCGGGTTGGACGACCACGACGGCGCGCTCGCGCTGGAGGTCACCGGCCCGATCGCCGCCGGCGGGGACGTCGTCTCCGCGGCGTCGTCGGCTGCTGACACGATCCGCTCCCGCGTCGGGGAACTCTCCGGCCGGCGGGTGGGTCGGACCCACATCGAACTGACCGGGATCGTGCGTGAGCACGAGGGCCGGGTCCGGTAGGAGACAGAGCACATGAGCACCGAACAGCTCGAGAAGCGGCTGCGTCGTCGCAGCA
>NZ_JAQMHU010000026.1:0-45328 GCF_028307415.1 Curtobacterium uvaldense
CGCCGTCGCGCGCGTCGCGCCGTCGCGCCGTCGCGCCCGTCGCGCCGTCGCGCCCGTTCCTTCCCATCACACCCGCGATGGCAGGCGGAACCGGGCGTACCTGATGGTTCCGTTCGACCCGGTACGCCCGGTTCCACCCGCTACCCCCGGTTCCACCCGCTACGCCCGATTCCACCCACTACGCCCGGTTCCACCCACTACGCCCGGTTCGACCAGGCACGCCCGGATTCGCCAGGGACAGCGGCAGGAGCATGGGGTGCGAGGGCGGGCACGGATGCCACGGGCGGGTGTCACTGGCGGGCGGACGGCGCGGAGCAGCGGCCACGAGCACGACCGCGACCCCGGACACGACGACGGGGCCGGTCCCGAAGGACCGGCCCCGTGGAGGCGTGTGGAGGGCGTGCGGTGCGGCTACTGCTGCCCCGGGTCGTTGCGCTTGTCCCAGCGCTCGTTCATGCGGTCCATGAAGGAGCCACCGGAGGAGGACGGGCGCGACGGCCGACCCGCGGACTGCCCCTTCGCCCGCGGCGCCTTCGCCCCGGACTTCGACATCCGCATCCCCGGGCGCAGTGCGTAGAGCACACCGGCGAGCATCACCACGAAGCCCGGCAGCCCGAGCCACGGCTGCTTCACGACGAGCGCCACGATCACGATGGCGATCCCCACGAGGGCACCGAGCACACCGATCGTGATGGACGTGTAACTCGCGCGTCCCTGGCGGCGCGTGACACGCGCCACGAAGTCGGAGTCGTTCTGGTAGAGGCTCCGCTCCATCTCTTCGAGGAGTCGCTGCTCTTGCTCCGAGAGTGGCATCTCGTTTCCCTCTTGTTCCTGGGGATGCTGTCTGACGACCGCTGGTGTGCCGCGCTGCCGCCGGGTTGTGGCATCGCTGAAGTGGACCGATTCTATGACTCGACCGCTCCACTAGGGTAGGAGTCGTGGCTGAGAGTACGCGATTAGTGGACCTCGTTTCGGCACGGGTCGGACGGGCACTCGACGAGCAGCGTGATCGGCTCCTCGCGATCAGCCCGGACCTCGCGCCGTTCGACCGGTACGCCCGTGACCTGCTGTCCGGCGGCAAGCGCTTCCGAGCGCTGTTCTGCTACTGGGGATGGCAGTCCGTGGCCGGCCGCTCGGGGTCCTTCGACCCCCTCGCCGAGGGCTCCCGTCAGACCACGGCCGAGGCCGTCGTCACGGTGGCCGCCGCGCTCGAGATCTTCCACGCCGCCGCCCTGGTGCACGACGACATCATGGACCGTTCGGACACCCGTCGTGGTCGTCCCGCCGCGCACCGGCGCTTCGAGTCCCTGCACGAGGAGTCCGGCTGGGTCGGCGACCGCTCGCTGTACGGCACGAACTCGGCGCTGCTGCTCGGGGACGTCCTGCTCTCGTTGAGCGACTCCGTCTTCGACGAGGGGCTCGCGCTCCTCGACCCGGCGCGCGCACGCATCGTCCGCCAGGAGTTCCACACGATGCGGCTCGACGTGACCGCGGGGCAGTACCTCGACGTGCACGAGGAGACCGCCTGGCCGACGATCGACGAGACCGAGCACCTGGTGCGGGCACAGCGGGTCATCGTCTTCAAGTCGGCGAAGTACTCGATCGAGGCACCGCTCGTCATCGGAGCCCTGGTCGCTGGCGCCTCGGAGGCGCAGCTCGACGGCCTGCGGTCCTTCGGCCTGCCGCTCGGCGTCGCGTACCAGCTCCGCGACGACGTGCTCGGTGTGTTCGGCGACCCCGAGGTCACCGGCAAGCCCGCCGGCGACGACCTCCGCGAGGGCAAGCGCACCGTCCTCATCGCCTCGGCCCGCAAGGCGCTCCCGCCCGGCCCGAGGCAGCTCCTCGACGAGCTGCTCGGCGACCCCGACCTCGACGAGGAGCAGGTGCAGATGCTGCGCGCCACGCTCACCGAGTCCGGGGCGGTCGCCGCCGTCGAGCGCTCGATCGACCGGCACGTGCAGCGCGCGAAGGCAGCGCTCGAGGCCGCGCCGTTGACGCCGTCGGCGCGCGACCAGCTGCTGTCGCTGGCCGACACGGTCAGCAGCCGCGTCGCCTAGACGCCGACCACGACGACGGACGGGAGGCCCGTGGCGACACCGCCACGGGCCTCCCGTCCGTCACCCGATCGTCCTCACCGGGGCGGCTCCTGCTGCGCGGGCCAGCCCGCCGGGACGGGTCTCCGGTCCAGGGCGCCGGGTCGGCTCCCGGGCTCAGAGCAGGGACTGTGCGACGCGGCGCACCTCGGCCTTGCGGCCGGCGCGCAGCGCGGCGATCGGCGAGGTGCGGAGTGCGGGCTCCTCGGAGAGCATCCAGCGGACCGCCTCGTCGTCGGAGAACCCGTTGTCACCGAGGACGATCAGCGTGCCGCGCAGCTCCGGCATCGGCTCGGAGCCGTCGAGGAACTCGCTCGGCACCCGCAGCACGCCGCCCACGCGGGCAGCCAGCAGCGTCTTCTGCTCGAACAGGCGGTGGACGCGCCCGGGGCTCACCCCGAGCAGGTCCACGAGGTCGGGCACCGTCAGCCAGCGCTCGGAGAGGGTCGTGTCGTCGGTGGGTCCATCACTCACCCGCCCCATGTTGCCAGAGCACCGGCCTGCGTCGTGCCGTCACGCTGATCACACGAGTCACACGCGCAACACGCGGCTCTCTGGTTGACTTGGGAATCACGCCATGTCAGCGTGGAGCCACCTGTGAGTACCCGCTCCCGCGCACGGCTCACCCAGGACAGGAGACAACCCGTGGACAACGCTGCAGACGACGCCGCCCGGCGCGCTCGATCCGCCCGGTTCGCCACCATGCCCATCGTCCTCGCGGGCACGATCGCCGTGACCGCCGGCCTCACCGGCCCGGTGGCGCACGCCGAGCCCCGGCACGACGACGCCGCGAAGAAGCGGCACGTGGACGAGGACCGGAACGTGGGCCAGCGCCCGGTGTTCGGCACCGCCGTCGCCCGCCCGTCGACCACCACCGTCACCACGGTCGCCGCGGTGTCGAAGGCCCCCACCACCTACACGGTGCGTCAGGGCGACACCGTCTCGGGCATCGCAGCGCGCTTCGGGCTCTCGGCGCAGGAGGTCCTGGTCCGCAACGGCCTCGGCTGGAACACGATCATCCACCCCGGGCAGACGCTGCACCTGTCCTCGACACCCGCCGCCCCCGCAGCAGCACCCGCGACGTCGAGCACGAGCGGCAGCTACCACGTGAAGTCGGGCGACACCGTGTCCGGCATCGCCGCCCGCGTCGGCGTGTCGACCTCGGCGATCCTCGCCGCGAACAACCTCTCGCAGCGCTCGCTGATCTACCCGGGCCAGACCCTGACCATCCCCCGCGCCGGGACGGCACCCGCCGCGAAGCCGGCGCCCGCCGTGAGCACCGCGCCGGCCGCACCTGCCCGGGCGTCGAGCGTGAAGATCGTCGCCGGCGACACCATCGGGGCGATCGCGGCGAAGCACGGGGTGTCGGTGAAGGCCCTCCTCGCGGCGAACGGCCTCAGCTACACGAGCACGATCTACGCGGGGAAGACCCTCGTGCTGCCCGCTGCGACCTCGAAGCCGACGACCACCCCGACCGGGGGTGCCGTGACCACGGCCGTCGGCAGCGTCAACGGCGTCGAGCTGACCGGTGAGCAGCGGCGCAACGCGGCCACCATCGTCAGCGTCGGCCGGACCCTCGGCGTCCCCGACCGCGGCATCGTGATCGCCCTCGCAGCGGCTCTGCAGGAGTCGAGCCTGCGCAACCTGTCGCACGGCGACCGCGACTCCGTCGGCCTGTTCCAGCAGCGTCCGAGCCAGGGCTGGGGCACGTCGGCAGCACTGCAGGACCCGGCCACCGCCGCCGAACTGTTCTTCGTGGGCAACCCCGGCAAGACCCGCGGCCTGCTCGGCGTGCGTGGGTGGTCGTCGATGGCCCTGACCGACGCCGCCCAGGCGGTCCAGGTCTCCGCGTACCCGAACGAGTACGCGAAGTGGGAGCAGACCGCGCGCGCCCTGCTGGCCTCGCTCTGAGGTCCCGCCCGTCTGGTCGGCCGGACAGCCGACTCATCCTCGAGATCGAGATTGGGTCACGGTCGGTGCGTCAGGTCGGACCGTACCGGCAGCCCTTCGTAGAATGCCGCCGATGACCACGAACGCCGCAACGGACCCGATGATCGGTCGCATGATCGACCAGCGGTACCGCGTGCGCTCGCGCATCGCGCGCGGGGGCATGGCGACGGTGTACCTCGCCACCGACGTCCGGCTCGAGCGTCGCGTCGCGATCAAGATCATGCACGGGCACCTGGCCGACGACCAGGCCTTCCGTGAGCGCTTCATCCAGGAGGCCCGCTCGGCCGCCCGGCTCTCCCACCCGAACCTCGTCGGGGTGTACGACCAGGGTGCCGAGGACGACACGGCGTACATCGTCATGGAGTACATCCCGGGCATCACCCTGCGCGACCTGCTGCAGGAGCACCGGGCGCTCACCCCGGAGCAGGCCACCGACATCCTGCGCGCCGTGCTCGCCGGCCTCGCGTCGGCGCACCGTGCCGGCATCGTGCACCGCGACCTCAAGCCCGAGAACGTCCTGCTCGCCGACGACGGGCGCATCAAGCTCGGCGACTTCGGCCTGGCGCGGGCGACCACGGCGAACACGGCCACCGGAGCAGCCCTGCTCGGCACGATCGCATACCTGTCCCCCGAGCTCGTGACGCGCGGCGCCGCCGACTCGCGCAGCGACATCTACGCACTCGGCATCATGCTCTACGAGATGCTCACCGGCGAGCAGCCCTACAAGGGCGACCAGCCGATGCAGATCGCCTACCAGCACGCCAACGACACGGTCCCGGTGCCGAGCGCCGCGGAGCCGGGCGTCCCGCCGGAGCTCGACGACCTGGTCGCCTGGGCCACCGCCCGCGACCCCGCAGACCGTCCGCGTGACGCCCGCGAGATGCTCGACCACATGTCGGGCAACCAGCAGCGCGCGACCGGCCAGTACCGCACCGCGGTGCTGCGTCCGGAGAACGCCACCGCGATCCTGCCGGCCGGCAGCGCGTCGCCCTCCTCGGCCGATGCGTCCGGACGGTGGGACGGCCCCGAGCAGGACGACGCCACCCGGGTGATCGCCGACACGACGGGCGGTGCGCCCGCTGCTCCGGCCCGCCGCGGTGCGCCCGGCCCCCGACGCACGGGAGCCCAGCCCGGGACGCTCTCCCCGGCGGCGCAACGCCTCGCCGACAAGTCCGTCAAGCGTCGGAAGCGCGGGTGGATCCTGCTCGCGGTCGTCGTGGTCCTCGCGATCATCGCCGGCGTCGTCGGCTGGGCCCTCGGTCCGGGGCCCTGGGGCAACGTCCGCATCCCCGAGGTCGCCGGGAAGTCCGTGGCACAGGCCCGGCAGCTGCTCCAGGCACAGGGGCTCCAGCCCACCGCCGAGACCGACAGCCGGTACGACGCCGTCGTGGCGAAGGGGCAGGTGTCGACGACCAAGCCGGCGGCCGAACGCGAGGTCCGCAAGGGCACCCCGGTGCGGATCGTCGTGTCGGACGGCCCGCGGATGATCGCCCTGCCCGCGATCGTCGGGCAACCGCTGTCGACCGTGACGGCCGCACTGGACGACGACTTCCAGCTGCAGGACGACCAGTACGAGTTCTCGGCCGACGCTCCGGAGGACACCGTGATCGCGGCGAAGGGCCTGGGCACCGACGGGCAGACGGTCGACCTGTCCTCCGTCGGCGAGTACGCCGAACGCGGGCCGGTCACGCTCACGGTCTCGCTCGGCGCCGTCCCGGACGTCACGGGGAAGACCCTCGACGGCGCGACCGCCGCGCTCGACGCCGTCGGTCTGGTCGTCGGGGCGCAGCAGGAGCGCTACAGCGACGACGTGCCGAAGGGGCAGGTCATCTCGTCCAGCGTCGAGGACTCCCCCGCCGTGCAGGGCTCTGCCGTCGACCTCGTGCTCTCGAAGGGCCCGACGCCGATCACGCTGCCCGACGTCGCCGGCAAGACCATCGACGAGGCGACCTCCACGCTCGAGAACCTCGGCCTCGACGTGAAGGTGCCCGACTGCACGAACGTGCTCTGCCGCTTCTACGACTGGAAGTCGGCGCTCCCGGTCACCGCGACGGACCCGGTCCAGGGTTCCACGGTGTACCGCGGCGACACGATCACGCTCTCCTACGAGCAGTAGCCGCCAGGCGGCCGCTCGGCTGCTCGACCGCTCGCCGGTTCCGGTCCCACGACGTGCCGTCGGCGGTCGCTGCGGTCAGGACGGGCGACCGGAGCCGGGCAGGACGGGCGGACGCACGAGCGGACGGACGGGAGGCGCGGTGCCGGCTGGCACCGCGCCTCCCGTCCGGCGTGCGGTCGCGACTACGGCCGCTGGTAGGGGTGGGCGCTCAGCTCCTCCGCCACCAGGAAGGCGAGCTCGAGCGACTGCATGTGGTTGAGCCGCGGGTCGCACAGCGACTCGTAGCGCGTCGCCAGGGTCGCCTCGTCGATCTGCTCGGAGCCGCCCAGGCACTCGGTGACGTCGTCACCGGTGAGCTCGACGTGCATGCCGCCCGGGTAGGTGCCGACCTGGCGGTGCGCCTCGAAGAAGCCGAGGACCTCGTCCACGACGTCGTCGAAGCGACGGGTCTTGTAGCCCGTCGGGGTCGTCAGGCCGTTGCCGTGCATCGGGTCGGTCACCCAGAGCGGGTTCGCGTCCATGCCCTTGATCGCCTCGAGCAGCTTCGGCAGCTCGTCGCGGATCCTGCCCGCACCCATCCGGGTGATGAACGTCAGACGTCCGGGCTCGCGCTCCGGATCGAGCGTGTCGACCAGGGCCTTCATGTCGTCCACGGTCGTCGTCGGGCCGAGCTTCACACCGATCGGGTTCCGCACGCGGGACAGGAAGTCGACGTGGGCGCCGTCGAGGTCGCGGGTCCGCTCGCCGATCCAGATGAAGTGGCCGGAGGTGTCGTAGGCGAGACCGGAGCGCGAGTCGATGCGGGTCATCGGCCGCTCGTAGTCCATGAGGAGCCCCTCGTGCGAGGCGTAGAACTCGGTGTGCTTCAGCGCCTCGAAGTCGGCTCCGCAGGCGTCCATGAAGCGGATCGCGCGGTCGATCTCCTTCGCGAGGTGCTCGTAGCGGGCGTTCGCCGGGTTCGACGCGAAGCCCTTGTTCCACGAGTGCACCTGCCGCAGGTCGGCGAACCCGCCCTGCGTGAATGCACGGACCAGGTTCAGCGTCGACGCGGCCGTGTGGTAGCCCTGCACCAGGCGGCGGGGGTCGGCCTGGCGGCTCTCCGGGGTGAAGTCGTAGCCGTTCACGATGTCGCCGCGGTACGCCGGCAGCGTCACGTCGCCGCGCGTCTCGAAGTCGCTCGACCGCGGCTTGGCGAACTGCCCCGCCATGCGTCCCATCTTGATCACCGGTGTCGAGGCACCGTAGGTGAGCACGACGGCCATCTGGAGGATGGTCTTCACGCGGTCACGGATCGAGTCCGCCGTGGCTCCGGCGAAGGTCTCGGCGCAGTCGCCGCCCTGCAGCAGGAACGCCCTGCCCTGCGCCGCTGCGGCGAGCCGGTCACGGAGCTTGTCGACCTCGCCCGCGAAGACGAGCGGCGGCAGCGTCGCGATCTCGGCGGACGCCGCCTCGGCCGCGGCGCGGTCGGGCCAGGTCGGCTGCTGCTTGATCGGCAGGGTGCGCCAGTGGTCGAGACCCTCGATCACGTCCGGATCCTGCAGGGCGACGACGTCGGTCGACTCGATCAAGGCGGTACCTCGGTGTTCTGGGTCGGGCGGGAGCGGGAGGCCTGCGCGCAGGCCGGTCCGGCCGGGGCCGGAGTCCTCAGATCCTACCGTCCGCGCCCGACCCGCCGCTCCCGCGTGACGCGGGGGCGACGACGGCGGTCGCCCGTCAGGCCGTCGGCGTACGGCGGTCCTTCATGACCTGCTCACGAGCGCTGCTGGCACGCTCCTTGACGCTCGTCGCGTAGACGTCGACGTACTCCTGGCGGCTCAGCCCGGCGAGTTCGTGCATGACCTCGTCGGTGACGCTGCGCAGGATGAACCGGTCGGTCTCGAAGCCCTCGAACCGCGAGAAGTCGAGCGGCCTGCCGAAGACGACGCCGACGCGCTTGAACTTGGGGAACTTCTGGCCGATCTGCTGCACCTCGCGCGTGCCGACCATCGCGACCGGAACGACGGTCACCCGGCCCTCGAGGATCATCCGGGCGATGCCGGTGCGGCCGCGGTAGAGCTTGCCGTCCGGGCTGCGGGTGCCCTCGGGGTAGATGCCGAGCTGCTCGCCGCGTGCCAGGACCTGGAGCCCGGTGTGGAGCGACGCCTCGGACGCCTTGCCGCCGGAGCGGTCGATGGGCAGCTGCCCGATGGCGTTGAAGAAGGTCTTCGTCGCCCAGCCCTTGAGGCCCCGACCGGTGAAGTAGTCGCTCTTCGCCAGGAAGGAGATCCGCCGGTCGAGCACCGCCGGCAGGATCACCGAGTCGATGAACGAGATGTGGTTCGACGCGAAGATCACCGGGCCCTTCGCGGGCACGTGCTCACGGCCGACGACCCAGGGTCGGAAGAGCGTCAGGATGAGCGGGCCGAGCAGGAAGTTCTTGAGCAGCCAGTAGGTCATCGTCGACTCCAGTTCGGGACGCGCGTACCGTCGGGGTGACCCTACGCCGTGCGGGCGTGGATGCGGGCGAGGTCGGCCGCGCCGACGACGCCGGCGTCGTTCACGAGCTCGGCGATCACGAAGTCGGGCTCCGGGTGGTACCCGCGCGCCGGCAGGTTGTTGAGGTAGGCCTGCTTGATCGGCTCGAGCAGACGGTCGCCGGCGCTCGCGACACCGCCGCCGAAGACGAACAGCTGCGGGTCGAGCACCGCGGACAGCGACGCGCAGGCCTCGCCGAGGTGGCGACCGAGGCGACGGAGCGCGGCGAGGGCGCCCGGGTCGTCGGCCAGGATCAGGTCGCCGACGATCGCGCCGTCGAGCTGCCCGCCGTTCTGCTCGCGCGCGTCGGCGAGTGCCGAACCGATGCCGCCGGCGTCGGCGACGTCGTTCGCCATGCGCTGCAGGGCACGGCCGGAGCCGTACTGCTCGATGCAGCCGCGGGCGCCGCAGCCGCAGGGCAGGCCGTTCGGGACGATCCGCAGGTGACCGATCTCGCCGCCGGTGCCGAAGCCGCCGCGGAAGAGCCGGTCCTCGGTCACGATCGCGCCACCGACACCGGTCCCGATCGTGAGCATCGTCATGTCGGACACGAGGCGACCGGCACCGAAGCGGAACTCCGCCCAGCCGGCGGCGTTCGCGTCGTTGTCGACGGTGATGTGCAGGTCGCCGAGGCGCTCCTGGAGCTTCTGCCGGAGGGGCTCGTTCCGCCAGCGGATGTTCGGCGTGTAGTAGACGATCGACTGCGACGCGTCGATGAAGCCCGGTGCCGCGACACCGACCGCTCCCACGTCGTGGGCGGCTCGCAGACGGGTGACCATCGTCACGACGTCGTCGAGCATGGCGTCCGGGTCCGCCGCGTTGGTGGCGACGCGGTCCTCGGCGAGGATCTCGCCGAGCTCCGAGACGACCGCTCCCGCGATCTTGGTGCCCCCGATGTCGATTCCGATGGCATGCACGAGGGTCGAGCCTACCGTCTCCGCGTGGCGACGCCGAACGCCGGCAACGCGACCGAGGCGGGTGCCGGGCACCGTTCGTCCGCACGGCCTCGGCCGACGACGCCCGACGGCTGACGAGGTGCTGCGAACCGCACCGGAGCCCGTCCGTCCGGTGCCGCTCCGCCCGTATGCTGGCGGTGACGTCTCATCGTCGAGGCGTCCTCGTATCGCACCGGCCGACAAGGGAGTCAACCGTGAACGATCAGCGGCAGCCCGCACCCAACTCCGCACCCGACCACGGCTCCGCCGCCCGACTGCTCTCCGACCGGGCGCGTCGGACGCCCGACCGGCCGATCCTCGCCCAGCGGCACGGCGACACCTGGACGACCGTCAGCGCCGCGGACACCCTCGCGCGCGTCCGCGGGATCGCGAAGGGCTTCGTCGCCGCCGGGCTCGCCCCGGGCGCGCACGTCGCCGTCCTCTCCCGCACCCGCATGGAGTGGACGCTCGTCGACTTCGCCGTCTGGACCGCGGGGCTCGTGTCCGTGCCGGTCTACGAGACGAGCTCCCCCGACCAGGTGCGCTGGATCCTCTCCGACTCGGAGACCGTGGCGATCGTGGTCGAGCAGGAGGAGCACGCCCGCCGGGTGGCGTCGATCGCCCCGGACCTGCCGCACCTCGGACAGCACTGGACGATCGACGGCGGCGGTCTCGACGACCTGGTCCGCCTCGGCGAGACGGTCACCAACGCCGAGCTCGACGCCCGCACGGCGGACGTGCACGGGCACGACGACGCGACGATCATCTACACGTCGGGCACCACCGGACGCCCGAAGGGGTGCGTCCTGCGGCACGACAACTTCACCGGGACGGTCGAGGGCGCCACCGAGGCGATGCCCGAGGTCGTCGCCGACGGGTCCTCCACGCTGCTGTTCATCCCGATGGCCCACGTCTTCGCCCGCTTCATCGCGGTCATGTCGATCTCGACCGGGGTGCTCGTCGGCCACGAGCCGGACACCCGCGACCTCATGCGCGCCGTGTCGACGTTCAAGCCGACCTTCCTGCTGGCGGTGCCCCGCGTCTTCGAGAAGATCTACAACTCGGCCGAGCAGAAGGCCGACCTCGGCGGCAAGGGTCGGATCTTCCGTGCCGCGGCCGACGTCGCGGTCGCCCACTCCGAGGCGGTGGCCGCGGGACGGGTGCCCCTCGGCCTGAAGCTGCGGTTCGCGCTGTTCGACAAGCTGGTCTACGCCAAGCTGCGCGACGCGATCGGTGGACGCGTGCAGTACGCGATCAGCGGCTCCGCTCCGCTCTCCCCCCGCCTGTCGCACTTCTTCCGCTCGATCGGCGTGCACATCCTCGAGGGCTACGGCCTGACCGAGACCACCGCGCCGGCGACCGTGAACCGGGCGCGCGAGCTCCGCATCGGCACGGTCGGTCGAGCACTCCCGGGCGTCGAGGTACGGATCGCCGAGGACGGCGAGATCCTGATCCGCGGCGTCGACGTGTTCGACCGCTACTGGCACAACGACGAGGCGACCGCGAAGGCCTTCAGCGACGGCTGGTTCCGCACGGGCGACCTCGGGCGGCTCGACGCCGACGGGGTGCTCACGGTGACCGGTCGGGCGAAGGAGCTCATCGTCACCGCGAGCGGCAAGAACGTCGCGCCGGCACCGCTCGAGGACGGCATCCGCGAGCACCCGCTGGTCGGGCAGGTGGTGGTCGTCGGCGAGGGCAAGCCCTTCGTCGCCGCGCTCGTCACGCTCGACCGGGAGATGCTCCCCGGGTGGTGCGAGGCCCGCGGCATCACCCCCGCGCTCACGCCGCGCGAGGCGGCCTACGACGAGCGCGTGCACGTCGCCGTGCAGGAGGCCGTGGACACCGCGAACCAGCGGGTGTCCCGGGCCGAGTCCGTGCGGTCCTTCACCATCGTCGACACCGAGCTGACGGAGGCCTCCGGCCACCTCACCCCGAAGCTGACGATCAAGCGCGCCGTCGTGCTGCGGGACTTCGCCGCGGACGTCGAGCACATCTACTCGGGGTCGAAGGTCCAGACCACGGCCACCCCCGTGGTCGCGTCCCGACGACGGGGCCGCGCGTAGGGACGACGGACGGGAGGCCCGGTGCCGGTCCGACGGACCGACACCGGGCCTCCCGTGTGTCGTCTGCGCGCGGGGCGCGACCCGTCGCCGGGTTCGCGGACGCGCTCTCGGATCAGGCCTCCGGGGCCTGCACCTCCGGCGCGTCGAGGACGGCGACCGACGACGTCGTCGGCGCGGGGTCGGGGCGGCGGTTGGTGCGGGTGCGGTGCGAGCTGAGCTCGTCGTTCTGAACGGTCATGCTGGGTGTCCTGAGGGTGTGGGAGCCGTGTCGGTGGGAAGCCGACGCGGACACGGTACCTCGCGACCGGGACGTTCGGACAATCCCGCGAAGGGGTGTCACGCCCTGGTCGCCGGAAGCGGCCCGACCGCGTGCGCCGTCGGTCGCGGGAACGGCCGGGGCGCCGTCGCCCGCGTGCTCGGGACGCGGTCAGTGGAACCAGGACTGGGCGCGGACGTCACGCAGTGCGGCGCGACGGACCTCCGGGGCGAGGGTCATCACGTAGACGGTGCCGTCGAGGTGGTCGACCTCGTGCTGCAGCGCCTCCGCCATCAGCCCGGTGCCCTCGAGGACGACCTCGGCGCCGTCGACGTCGACGCCGCGGACCCTGGCCCACGGGTGGCGCGGGGTCGGGTAGGAGAGCCCGGGGACGGACAGGCAGCCCTCGTCCATGAGCTCGACCTCGCCGCGCACCTCGACGACCTCGGGGTTGAGCACGTACCCGACCTCGCCGTCGACGTTGTACGAGAACGCGCGCAGGCCGACACCGATCTGCGGAGCGGCCACGCCGGCACGACCGGGCTCGCGCACGGTGTCCAGGAGGTCCTGCACGAGGTCGCGCACGCCCGGCGAACCGAGGGCGTCCGGTGCGATCGGGTCCGCGGGGGAACGGAGGACGGGGTCGCCGAACAGGCGGATGGGACGGACGGTCACGTTACTGCAGCACCACCAGGAGGTCGCCGGCGTCCACCTGCTGGGTCACCGGGATCGCGAGACGGCCGACGGTGCCCGACACGGGCGCCGTGATGGCCGCTTCCATCTTCATAGCCTCGATGCTCGCCACGGGCTGACCAGCCCGGACGACGTCACCGACGGCGACCTTGAGCGTCACCACACCGGAGAACGGTGCGGCGACGTGCTTCGGGTCGGACGGGTCCGCCTGCTCGGCGACCTTCGTCGCGACCTCGACCGAGCGGTCACGGACGGCGACCGGGCGGAGCTGCCCGTTCAGCGTCGTCATGACCGTGCGCACGCCCCGCTCGTCGACCTCGCCGATCGCCTCGAGCCCGACGAGCAGCTCCACGCCGCGCCCGAGCGGCACGACGTGCTCCTGCCCGGGACGCAGACCGTAGAGGTAGTCGAGGGTCGGCAGCACCGAGAGGTCGCCGTACTGCTCCCGCACCGCGGCGAACTGCCGGGTCGGCTGCGGGAAGAGCAGTCGGTTGAGGGCCTGCTGCCGCTCGGGTCCGGCGGTCGCGAGCGCGGCGCGTTCCGACTCCGGCACGGGGGTCGTCCCGACGTGCACCTCGCGGCCCTCGAGCACCTTCGACCGGAACGGCTCCGGCCACCCGCCGGGCAGGTCGCCGAGCTCGCCGGCCATGAAGCCGATCACCGAGTCGGGGATGTCGTACTGCTGCGGGTTCTGCTCGAAGTCGTCGGGGTCGGCGCCGACCGCGGCCAGCTGCAGCGCCAGGTCGCCGACGACCTTCGAGGACGGCGTGACCTTGGTCGGGCGGCCGAGGATGCGGTTCGCCGCGGCGTACCAGTCCTCGACCTGCTCGAAGCGGTCGCCGAGTCCCAGGGCGATGGCCTGCTGCCGGAGGTTCGACAACTGCCCGCCGGGGATCTCGTGCTGGTACACGCGGCCGGTCGGACCGGGCAGGCCGGACTCGAACGGGGCGTACGCGCGACGGACCGCCTCCCAGTAGGGCTCGAGCGCGCCGACCGCGGTCAGGTCGAGGCCGGTGTCGCGCTCGGTGTGCGCCAGCGCCGCCACGAGCGCGGACATGCTCGGCTGGCTCGTCGTCCCGGCCATCGGCGCCGCCGCGACGTCGACCGCGTCGGCGCCGGCCCGGCTGGCCGCCAGGAGCGTCGCGAGCTGCCCGCCGGCGGTGTCGTGCGTGTGCACGTGCACGGGCTGGTCGAACCGCTCACGCAGCGCGCCCACGAGCCGCTCGGCCGCTCCCGCACGGAGCAGACCGGCCATGTCCTTGATGCCGATGACGTGCGCGCCGGCCTCCACCATCTGCTCGGCGAGCCGCAGGTAGTAGTCGAGCGTGTAGAGGTCCTCTGCCGGGTCGAGGAGGTCGCCGGAGTAGCAGAGCGCCGCCTCGGCGACGGCCGTGCCGGTCGCGAGCACGGCCTCCAGGGCGGGACGCAGCTGGCTGACGTCGTTCAGCGCGTCGAACACGCGGAAGACGTCGACGCCGCTCGCGGCGGCCTCGGCGACGAAGGCGTCGGTGACCTCGGTCGGGTACGGGGTGTAGCCGACCGTGTTGCGCCCGCGCAGCAGCATCTGCACCGGGATGTTCGGGATCGCCCCGCGGAGTGCCGCCAGGCGCTCCCACGGGTCCTCGCCGAGGAAGCGCAGGGCGACGTCGTAGGTCGCTCCGCCCCAGGCCTCGACGCTCAGCAGCTGCGGGGTGAGCCGGGCCACGTGCGGCGCCACGGCGACCAGGTCCTTCGTCCGGACGCGCGTGGCGAGCAGCGACTGGTGGGCGTCACGCATCGTCGTCTCGGTGACCGCGAGCGCGGTCTGGGCGCGGAGCCGTCGCGCCCACTCGGCGGGGCCGACCTGCAGCAGCAGGTCGCGCTGCCCGGACGGCGGCGCGGCGGACAGGTCGACGGCCGGGAGCTTCTCGACCGGTTCGACGGTCTGCGGGCGACGCTCGCCGTTCGGCTTGTTCACCGTCACGTCGGCGAGCCACCCGAGCACCTTCGTGCCGCGGTCCTTCGACACGTGGCCGCCGAAGAGCTGCGGGCGCTCCTCGATGAACTGCGTCGAGACGTCACCACGGGCGAAGTCCGGGTCGTCGAGCACGGCCTGCAGGAACGGGATGTTCGTGCTCACGCCGCGGATGCGGAACTCGGCCAGGGCACGCTTCGCCCGGGCGACGGCCGCCGGGAAGTCCCGCCCACGGCAGGTCATCTTCGCGAGCATCGAGTCGAAGTGCGGGCTGATCTGCGCACCCGTCGCGACCGTGCCGCCGTCGAGCCGGACCCCCGCGCCACCCGGGCTGCGGTAGGTCGTGATGCGTCCGGTGTCCGGACGGAAGCCCTGCGTCGGGTCCTCGGTCGTGATGCGGGTCTGCAGCGCCGCACCGTGCACGGCGACGGTGTCCTGCGCGAGCCCGAGGTCGGCGAGGGTCTCCCCCGCGGCGATGCGCATCTGCGACTGCACGAGGTCGACGTCCGTCACCTCCTCCGTCACGGTGTGCTCGACCTGGATGCGCGGGTTCATCTCGATGAAGACGTGCTGACCGGCACGCTCGCCCTCGGTGTCGAGGAGGAACTCGACGGTGCCGGCGTTGACGTAGCCGATCGACCGGGCGAAGGCGACGGCGTCACGGTGGAGCGCGGCGGCGATCGCCGGATCGAGGTCGGGCGCCGGTGCGATCTCCACCACCTTCTGGTGGCGGCGCTGCACCGAGCAGTCGCGCTCGAAGAGGTGGATCGTGCCGTCGTCCGTGCCCGTGGCGTCCGCGAGGATCTGCACCTCGATGTGCCGCGGACGCAGGACGGCCTGCTCGAGGAACATCGTCGGGTCGCCGAACGCGCTGTCGGCCTCGCGCATCGCGGCCTCGAGCGCCTCGCGGAGCTCGGCCTTCGTCTCCACGCGGCGCATCCCGCGCCCACCGCCGCCGGCGACCGCCTTCGCGAAGACCGGGAACCCGACGGCGTCGGCGCCCGCGAGCAACTCGTCGACGTCGCGGCTCGGCGGGGTGCTCGCGAGGACCGGGACACCGGCGGCGATCGCGTGCTCCTTCGCGGTGACCTTGTTGCCGGCCATCTCGAGGACGTGCTCGCCCGGCCCGATGAACGTGATCCCCGCAGCGGCGGCAGCGGCGGCCAGCTCCGGGTTCTCGGAGAGGAAGCCGTACCCCGGGTAGATCGCGTCGGCACCCGACTCGCGGGCGACACGGATGATCTCGGAGACGTCCAGGTAGGCGCGGACCGGGTGCCCCGGCTCGCCGATCACGTAGGCCTCGTCGGCCTTCAGCCGGTGCAGGGATCCGCGGTCCTCGTACGGGTAGACGGCCACCGTCCGGGCCCCCAGCTCGTACGCGGCACGGAACGCGCGGATGGCGATCTCGCCACGGTTCGCCACGAGGATCTTGCTGAACACGACGTCCCTTTCAGCCCGGGTTGAGGTGTCACAACCTTACTGGCGGTAACGTGGCTCACCGTGCATGTACTCAGCGTGAGCTCCCTCAAGGGTGGTGTCGGCAAGACGACGGTGACGCTCGGCCTGACATCGGCCGCGTTCGCCAAGGGACTGCGCACGCTGGTGGTGGACCTCGACCCGCAGTCCGACGTCTCGACCGGCCTCGACATCGACATCTCCGGCCACCTCAACGTCGCCGACGTCCTCGAGAACCCGAAGGAGAAGATCGTCCGCCAGGCGATCGCCCCGTCCGGGTGGACGAAGGGCTCGCAGGGCAAGGTCGACGTGCTCGTCGGGTCGCCGTCCGCCATCAACTTCGACGGTCCCCACCCCTCCATCCGGGACATCTGGAAGCTGGAGGAGGCACTGGCGAACGTCGAGCAGGACTACGAGCTGGTCCTCATCGACTGCGCCCCGTCGCTCAACGCCCTGACCCGCACCGCCTGGGCTGCCTCGGACCGCGTGACCGTGGTCACCGAGCCGGGCCTGTTCTCCGTCGCCGCCGCGGACCGCGCGCTCCGTGCGATCGAGGAGATCCGCCGTGGGCTCTCCCCCCGCCTGCAGCCGCTCGGCATCATCGTGAACCGGGCGCGCGTGCAGTCGCTCGAGCACCAGTTCCGCATCAAGGAACTCCGGGACATGTTCGGCCCGCTCGTGCTCTCGCCGCAGCTGCCGGAGCGCACGTCGCTGCAGCAGGCGCAGGGCGCGGCGAAGCCCCTGCACGTGTGGCCCGGCGAGTCGGCGCAGGAGATGGCGAAGAACTTCGACCAGCTGCTCGAGCGCATCATGCGCACGGGCAAGATCGGTCCGTACGCCGAGGGCGGCGCCGCCTAGGCGCTGCCGCCTCTCCGGGCCGGCTTCCTCCCCCGGACCGGCTGCTCCCCGGCCGGCTCCTCGCTGGGCCGGCCGTCGAGCGCGCACCATCTGTCACGGTCGAGGTCCCCGGACGACGGATCCCGCCCGCGCCGTGACGACCCGGCGGCATGTCGTGCTCGCTCGGATCGGCGCGCACTGAAGCCGATGCGCACCGAGGCGAGCCCTCGACCGTTCGGGCCCGTCATCCGCTGAACGGCCGAGATGTCGCACGCTCGACTCGATGCAGTCGTCGACGGTCCTGGTCGCACGGCATGCCGTCCGCACGGGAGCTGAGCGGCAAGTCGTGCGACCGAGACGGACACTCGCGGCAGTTCGCGCGACCGGAACCATCCGCGCGGGAAGTCGGGGCCCGGGGTCGGGGCTCGCGTCCAGGGGGTCGGGGCTCGGGGTCGGGGCTCGCGTCCCGGGGGTCGGGGCTCGGGTCTCAGCAGCCGAAGGTCGGTGCTCGAACGCCGAGTGGGCAGGACACGCGGGCTGTGGGCCGCCGGGCGGGGTCTGCCGAGTGCCGAGTGGGCACGACACGCAGCTGGTGCGACGCCGAGTGGGTCAGGGACGTCGTCGAACGGCGCGAGCGTGACAGATCTGGCCCGGTCGAGGGCACCGGACGACGCACCGACGACTCTCCGGCGGAGCCGGACGAGCGGGAGGGCGAGGAACGGCTAGGACGCGCGGTTCGCCCGGCGGGCGGCGAGCTCGTCGGCGGGGTCCGCAGCAGGGGTGGCGTCGAGCTCGACCAGGGAGCTCTCGACCTCGCGCAGGACCTTGCCGACCGCGATGCCGAACACGCCCTGGCCGCGGGACACCAGGTCGATGACCTCGTCGTCCGAGGTGCACAGGTAGACCGACGCCCCGTCGGACATCAGCGTCGTCTGGGCGAGGTCGGACACGCCGGACTCGCGGAGCTGGTTCACGGCGGTGCGGATCTGCTGCAGCGAGATCCCGGTGTCGAGGAGTCGCTTGACGAGCTTGAGCACCAGGATGTCCCGGAAGCCGTAGAGCCGCTGCGACCCCGACCCGGCAGCGCCGCGGATGGTCGGCTGCACGAGCTCGGTGCGGGCCCAGTAGTCGAGCTGTCGGTACGAGATGCCGGCTGCGCGTGCGGCGACGGTGCCGCGGTAGCCGTTCTGCTCGTCGTGCTCGGGGAGGCCGTCGGTGAAGAGCAGGCCGAGGTCGTACCGAGTCATCTCGGACTCGGTACCGGGGGTGTCAGTCCCACTCATGTGCATGCCTTCCACGACGTTCGAGCTCCCACCAGAAGGTTCAACGACGGGTTGAGAGTTGTTCCGAGGTCCACGGTAGCGACTCGGACACGGTCTGCCCGGCACATCCGCACCGGCGCGTCCGGCGTGTCGAGGATACGCCCCGACCACCGACGGTCGACAGGGCGCAGCCCCGGTCCGGACGCCGACCGGTCGCCGGTCATGCGTCGAGTCGGCCGATCGCCGTGCGGATCAGGTTCGACCGGACGACCTCGAGCTGCCCGGCGATCTCGCGCGCGAGCTCCGTCGCCTTGGCCCGCGAGGTGGCGTCGCCCCGGCGGGACACCGGCATGAGGGCCGACTCGATCAGGCCGACCTCGCGCTCGACGACACCGCGCATGGTGCGCAGGTGCCGCGGCTCGATGCCGGTGCGCTGCAGTTCGACGAGGGCCTTGAGCACCGCCACAGCGTCGTCGCCGTAGGTGTCGGCCGCGGGCAGCAGCGACGCCGAGACCGCGTCGGTCAGCAGCATCGGCGAGGCACCTGCAGCGCGGACGGTCTCGTCCCGCGTGTACCGACGCTCGCGGCCGAGGATCGACGGTCTCGGGGCGTCACCGCCGCCGGGCAGGACGGGCTCGCGCCCCGCGTCGAGATCGGCGAGGTAGTCCTTGATGACCTTGAGCGGCAGGTAGTGGTCACGCTGCAGACCGAGCACGATCCGGAGCCGCTCGACGTCGGCCGCCGAGAACTTCCGGTACCCGCTGGCGGTGCGGATCGGCGTGACGAGCTCGCGTTCCTCGAGGAAGCGGAGCTTCGAGCTCGACAGGTCGGGGAAGTCGGGCTTCAACCGGGCGATGACCTGCCCGATGGTGAGCAGGTCCGGTACCGCAGCACCGGCCCGGGCTGCGGCGGACCGCGCAGCCACTACGCGGTCGCCAGGCGCGCCAGGTCGACCCGGGATGCGTAGAACGTGAGGCGGAACTTGCCGACCTGCACCTCGGCGCCGTCGGTCAGGAGTGCCTCGTCGATGCGTACGCCGTCGAAGTAGGTGCCGTTCAGCGACCCGTTGTCCTTGACGCTGAAGGCCGTGCCGTGGCGCAGGAACTGCGCGTGCTTCCGCGACACCGTCACGTCGTCGAGGAAGATGTCGGCAGCGGGGTGCCGACCGGCCGTCGTGACGTCGGAGTCGAGGAGGAACCGCGCGCCGACGTTCGGACCACGCCGGACCACCAGCAACGCCGAACCCGAGGGCAGGGCGTTGATCGCCTCGCGCTCCTCGGTCGAGACACCGGACTCGGCCGTCAGGGCCGCTCCCATGTCCATGCTGAAGGTCAGGGTCGTGTCGACCAGCCGCTGTTCCGGAGTCTTCTGACCACCCGGCTGCGGGACCACTGGCTCTGGCATCGTGGACCTCCTCCTCTTGGCGCACCAGCGTATCGGAAACGGGTGACCTCGCGGGAGCCCCGAACGGGGCTGGGGAGAACTCAGGAGCACGCGCACAGCGAACACACCGCCGTGACCCAGCCGACGGACGGGAGGCACGGGGCGGACCCGCACCGTGCCTCCAGGCCGGACCGGATCACGAGGTGCGTCGTCACGGAGCCGGCGTCGCCGTCGCGGTGGCGGTCGGCGCCGGCTCGCCCGAGGCGAGCCCGTCGAGGATCCGACGCACCTCGGCATCCTTCAGACGGACCCAGGGCGACCCGTCCGGGTCGCTCGTGGACGCCTCGGGGCTGTCGCCGGTGTTCCACCACTTCGACTGGTACGGGATGCCGTGGAACAGGACGCGGGCGCCCGTGTCGTACTGCTTCGTCCCCGACCACGCGGCGTAGGTCCCGTCGGGCAGCGTCAGCGGTTCCACGGGCTTCTCCCCCGGCAGGACCGGGCCGATGATCTGCCACGGCGTCTCGTACGCGCTGAGCACCGGATCGTCCGGCAGGTCGCCCGACGTCCACCACTTCGCCTCGTAGACGTTGCGGTGCCACACCACCTTCGTGCCCTCGAGGTAGGACGCGTCCTGGTCCCAGACCGGGTAGGGACTGGTCTTCGGGTCGTCGGTGGGCTGCTCGGTGGCGGAGGGCTCGGCCTCCGTGACGTCGGAGGCCGCCGCGACGATCCCGCCGCCGAACCCCTTGCCGAGCACGTCGGCGAAGAGCAGTCCGTCCTGGTCGACGCCGGAGCACGAGTTCGAGACGGTCGACAGGTTCACGTAGTTCGACCCACACGTGGTGTCACGGTTGAGCGACCACATCGACATGCGCCCCAGCCCGCGGTCGCGCGCCCAGGCGTTGAGCTTCCGGGCATCGCTGAGCGAGAACACCTCGTCACGGACGTCGTTCTGCCCGATCATGGGCGTCGCCCCGACCTTGTGCCAGAGGGTGCCGTCACCGAGGGGCGTGCCCGCGCGCTGGTACAGGACACCGAGCTGTCGCTGGACCTCCTGCAGCGCCTGCACCGACGCCGAGTACATGCTCTGGCTCGACCCCTTGGCCTCGCCGTAGTCCATCGTCATCGCGTTCACCCCGGCGAGGTCCACGCCGGCGGCGAGGAACTGCGCGACCGCGGTGGTCCCGTCGGACGTCAGCCCCGAGGGCGCGGCCGGCAGGGTGAGCCACACCGCGAGCGGGTGACCGGCGGCCCGGCGCTCGTCCTGGAGCGCCGCCACCGCCTTCGCACGCCGCTCCCCCGCAGCGCGGTTCGTGAGGTCGTCGCCCTCGACGTCGAAGTCGACGGTCGACAGGTCGTAGCGCTGCACGACCTGCCGGTAGGCACCCAGCAGGTCGGACGCCTTCGTGCAGGTGGTGGCGAGCTCGTCGTTCGCCAGGCCGCCGAACGACACCCCGACCTCGCCGTGCTGCTGCTGCAGACGGGCGACACGGCGGTCGAGGTCGAGCTGGTCCGCCGCACCCTGCAGCGAGTAGTACGAGCCCCAGGTCGGCGAGCAGGCGTCGTCGTGGTCGGCGACGACGAAGGACAGCATGACGTTGCGTCCCTTGGCCGACTTGACGTCCTCGAACGCGAAGACCGGGGTCGCGGTGACGTCGGTGTAGGCGGCGAACCACGCTGGTTGCCGTTCGGTCGCCTGCGCCGAGTGCCAGCGGTCGAAGCCGGCGTACCCGGCGACGGCGACGGCGGCGGCGACCACGACCGCGATGGTGACCCGGACCGGGGAGAGTCGTCTCGTCGTCGACATCAGGCTGCGCTCCGTTCCTGGCGCGGGCCGGTCGCGTCGGCCTGGGCGGACGCGGTGGCACGTGCGCCCGCCGCCCCGACGACGTCGGCGTCGTGCCGGACGGGCAGGTTGCCGCCGCCGTGTCCGAAGTACAGGACCGCGTGCCAGTCCTCGAGGACGGGCTCCGGGACCGGGCGGACGCCGCCGCGACGACGTCCGCGCCGACGGTCGGCACGGGCGGCCGCACGAGCGGTACGACGAGCGGCACGACGGGCTGCGCGCGCCGACGGGTCGTAGTACATCCAGCGCGTGGCCCACAGCCAGACGTCGACCACGGAGTTCCACACGCCGATGTAGGCGACGATCGCGTAGGTGGCGAGGAGCGCGTTGAAGGCGGCGAAGACCGCGTTCCCCCAGTTCTGCGCGCCGTAGTCGCGGACGAAGGTGAAGACCGAGAAGGCGACGATCGCGTAGGGCGCGAGGACGTAGAGCGCCGGCGAGGCCGTGCGGTCCCGCACCTTGGGCGTCCGCGCGAACGGGATCTTCTTCGCCGTGAGGGCCTGCTGGATGCTCTTGAGCACGCCCGCGACGTTCACCGGCGTGAGGATGAGGTTGAAGCCGTAGATGCGGAAGACGTCCGTGCGCTTGTAGCCGCAGTACCGCAGGTCGCTCGACAGCAGCCAGAAGTAGGGCAGCGCCGCGAGCAGCACCATCGGGCTGAGCAGCCGCGAGTCGTACGGGTACGCGAGCAGGAAGACGAGCCCGAACGACGCCCAGGTGATCGACGCCATGTAGTTGACGCGCAGCGCCATCTCGACGAGACCGACCCGCTCGCCTCGTGCCCGGCGCTCACGGACCTGGCGGACGTACTTCGGCAGGATGAGGAGGCCGCCGTTCGCCCAGCGGCGGCGCTGGACGACGAGCGACCCGAAGTCCGGCGGCGTGGCACTGTACGAGAGCCGCTCCGGGTAGTTGACGAGCGTCCAGCCGTGCATGCCGAGGTCGACGCTCGACTCGGTGTCCTCGATCACGGTGCGGTCCTGGACGTAGCGCTTCACCTCGAAGCCGCCGACGGTCTCGACCTCCTCGATGTCACGGAGCGCCTGGGTGCGGATGACGGCGTTCGCCCCGACCCAGAACGTCGCGTCGTACCGGGACATCCCCTGGTGGAGGATGTGCTGGATGTCGGTGGTGGCCCCCGCGAGCCGCTCGATGCGCGTGGCAGCGCCGCGGAAGGACGAGTACGGGGTCTGCGTCACGGCGACCCGGGCGTTCTCCGGCTGCTCGAGGAAGTAGACCAGGCGCAGGCAGTAGTCGCGGAGCAGGACGGAGTCGGCATCGAGCGTCAGGAGGTAGTCCGACGCCGGGACCACGAGGTCGGCCGCGCCGGCGTCGTCCACGGTGCGCAGGACGGTCCCGGACGCGGTCTCGTCGAACGCGTACGCCCCGCCCATGAGTCCGATGTAGGCGTTGAGGTTCATCGCCTTGTTGGCCTCGTCGGAGAGGTTCACGTACCGCTTCCGCTCGAACGTGGTCAGCTCCGCGGTGAAGGTCCAGGCGAGACGGCGCTGCAGCTCGAGCGCCCGCGCCGAGGTCACCTCGCTGAAGTCCTGACCGAGGGCGACGGCGTCGGCGATGGCCGCTTCGAGGGCCTCGGCGGTCAGCCGGAACTCGTCGGCGAGCCCGACGAGCACCTGGTCGTGGAAGAACCGGTCGACGTGGTCGGCGACCTCGTGTTCCCGGGCGTTCCGGCGGAGCCACGCGTCGGCCCAGCGGTGGTGCTCGACGAGGGTCCGGAGCGCGTGCGTGCTGGCGAACGGTGCAGCGTCCGCCTCGACCTCGGCCGAGAAGAGCGCTTCCTGGAACCGGCGCGAGGGGACCTCGAGCTGCGCCTGGATGCGGTCCGCGACCGCGCGCGTGCGCTCCAGCTTGTCGAGCGTCGCCGGGTCGGTCGGGAACGGCGCGTCGTCGACGAGCAGGACGACGCGCAGGGACGGGTACTCCTGGAGCGCTGCCGACCAGAGCGTGGTCGCGACGACGTCCGGCTCCTCGGCGTAGCTCGGGACGAGGACGGTCATCGGCGCCTCGTGGCCGGAGGCGAAGTGTCGGTCGAGCTCGGCGCGCGGGACCCGCACGTGGCTCGCGAACCGCTCCATCGCACCCTGGCGGGCCACCAGGTGCATGAGCGCGGAGAAGGTCAGGAAGGTGACGACGACGAGGTACGAGATCGCCTCGGTGGTGAAGCGGAAGCTCTCGGTGCCGTAGTCGAGGAACTGGCGGATCACGGTGTAGACGACGTACGCCAGCCAGAAGGCGACGGTCAGGATGATCGCCACGCGACCGGAGACGAGCTTCCGGTCGGAGGGGCGTGCGTGCAGGGTGTCGAGCGGACGGGTCCGGCGCTCGGCACCCCACTGACGACGGCGCGTCGGTGCGCCGGCAGACGGATCGGGCATGGCAGTCCTTCGTTCCTTCCGGACCAGCACTCCGTCGGGTCGGGCGCTGTCGGGGGTCCGGTCGGTCGGGACGACGGTACGAGAGATCCCGCAGGCCGCCGACACCCGAACGGGGGGTCCGGGCGGTTGTGTGCGGCATCACGCAGCGCGGTGCGGCATCGCGGGACCGCGCGCGGTTTCCCGCACGGGGGGCACGCCCGCCGCTTCGGCCGGCACCGCCCCGCGTCACCAGCGCAACCAGCGCCGCCAGGGCCGCCAGGGCCGCCAGGGCCGCCAGGGCCGCCAGCGCCGCCAGCGCCGCCAGCGCGACCATGCGACGGACGGGAGGCGCGGTGCCGGCCCGCACCGCGCCTCCCGTCCGTCCGTGCATGCGTGCGTCGATCGCCGACACCCGTTCCGTGCGCCCGTTCCTTCCCAGAACGGGTGGGATGCCTTGCGGGAACGGGCGTACCTGGTGGACCAGGACGATCAGGTACGCCCGGAACGACCAGGTACGCCCGGAACGACCAGGCACGCCCGGCAGGGCCGGGTACGCCCGGAACGACCAGGTACGCCCGGAACGACCAGGCACGCCCGGCAGGGCCGGGTACCGCGCCTACCGCCCGCGTGCGAGGAGCCAGAGCAGGTACGGCGCCCCGACCACGCCCGTGACCACACCGACCGGCAGGGCGTTGCCGGGGATCGCGAACTGCGCCAGCAGGTCGCTCGCGAGCGTGACGACCGCGCCGACGGCCGCGACGACGCCGAGCGCGACCCGCCCGTTGCCGACGAGGCGGCGTCCGATCGGTGCCGCCATCAGCGCGACGAAGGCGACCGGGCCCGCCGTCGCGACCGCTCCCGCGGTGAGGCCGACGGCGGTGAGGAGCAGGAGCGACTTCGCGCGGTCGGGCCGGAGTCCGAGGGCGGCGGCCACCTCGTCCCCGAGCGCGAGGACCGTCAGCCGGCGGGACTGCGCGAGCGCGGCGGCCAGGAGCAGGACGACGGCGACCGCGAGGATGCCGACGAGGGTGCGGTCCACCGCGTTCAGGCTGCCCGAGAGCCAGAGGAGCGCGGTGCCCGCCTGCTGGACGGTGCCCGCGGTCAGCATCCAGCCGGTGATGCTGAGGCAGATCGCCGCCACCCCGATGCCGACCAGGACGACGCGGTTGCCGGTGATCCCTCGACGCCAGGAGAGCGCGGCGATGACGACCGACACGAGCAGGGCGCCGACGACGACGGACCCGAAGAGCACACCGCCGCTCGCCCCGAAGAGCACGATCGCGGTCAGCCCCGAGGCACTCGCGCCCGAGGTGATGCCGATGACGTCGGGGCTCGCGATCGGGTTGCGGACGACGCTCTGCACGATGCCGCCGGCGGCACCGAGGGCGGCACCGACCAGCACGGCACCGGCGACCCGGGGGCCGCGGAGCTGCCCGACGACGAAGTCCGAGACGGTGTCACCGTGTCCGACCAGGGCGCCGGCGACCTGCAGCGGCGAGAGCGGGATCTCCCCCACCCCGAGCCCGACGAGCACGAGGGCGACCAGGAGCACGACCACCGCGCCGAGGACGGCGAGCTCGCGACGGACCGCGGTCACAGGCCGGTCACCACCCGCGACCGGACGAGCCAGATGAACACCGGGGCACCGATGAGCGCGGTCACGATGCCGACCTGCAGCTCCCCGGGGTACGCGACGACCCGCCCGATCACGTCGGCGACGAGCAGGAGGGCGGGTGCGACGAGGGCGGACAGGAGGATCGTCCAGCGCTGGTCGGGCCCGCTCAGTCGGCGGACGGCGTGCGGGACGGCGAGGCCGACGAACGCGATCGGTCCGGCGGCTGCCACCGCGGACCCCGCGAGCAGGACCGTCACGACACCGCCGACGATGCGGACGAGCACGACCCGCTGCCCGAGCGACGCGGCGAGCTCGTCCCCGAGCGCGAGGGTGTTCAGGGAGCGCCCCAGGCCGGCGGCCACGACGAGTCCGACGAGCACGGGGACGGCCACGACGCCGGCGGTGCCGAGGTCCTTGCCGGCGAGCGCCCCGACCTGCCAGAAGCGCAGCTGGTCGAGCAGGCTCTGGCTCGACACGAGGACCGCCGTGGTGACCGACGACAGGGCGGCGGCGACGACCGCTCCGGCGAGCGCGAGGCCCACCGGCGACAGGCCCCGCCGGGCGACGGCCGCGATGCCGTAGACGAGCAGCGCCGCGAGCCCGGCCCCGACGAAGGCGAAGGGCAGGTACGCGGCGGTCCCGCTGATGCCGAACACCGCGATCCCGACGACCACGGCGAGGGCTGCTCCGGCGTTGATGCCGAGGATGCTCGGGTCGGCCAGCGGGTTCCGGGTCACGCCCTGCATCACGGCACCGGCCACCCCGAGCGCGGCGCCGGCGAGCAGCCCCACGACGGTACGCGGGACGCGGTTGCCGAGCACGATGAGTCCCACCTCGTCGTCCCGGTGCGGGTGCAGGACGACGTCGAGGACGGTGCCGAGCGGGATCGGGCGCGAGCCGAACGCCACGGAGAGCGCGACGGCCACCACCAGGGCGGCGACGGCGAGCAGCGCTGCCCCGACGAGACGGGACCGCGAGGCGGGTGCCGGGCGGGGCCGGACTGCAGGGGTGACGGGTGAGGACGCGCGCATGGGAGGTGCGGCAAGCCTAATCCCGCCCCTCGTTCGGCGGCCCCCGAGGAAGCCCGGAGCCGGCACAGGGTCCGTTCATAGGGTCGTCATGGGTTCGGCTCCTGTACTGGTCTCCGTCGACGCCCGACCGGGTCGTCGAGGAACGAACCGCCACCCCTCGGGTGGTCGAGGGACGACCGGAGAGCACCCATGAACGAGAACCCCGCCGACGACCAGCGCGCGACCGACCGTCCCGGCTGGGAGGCCCCGCACGCCGACCGCGACGCCCTCCGCCCGGCGTACGCCTTCGACGGCAGCGGCCCGTGGCTGTACGGCACCGACGGCTCGGGGCCGTACGCCTACACCCCGGACGGTCGCGGCCCGTACCTGCTCGGCAGCGCGGCCCTCGGCGGTCCCACGGACCCGCGTCCCGGTACCGCGAGCACGAGCACGGCGGCAGCAGGCGCGACGGCCGGCAGCACCCCCTGGGGCTGGACCTCGGGCGCGGCGGCAGCGAACCACCCCGGCGCGAAGCGCCCCCGGCGGCTCGGACTCGTCATCGGCTCGGGCGTCGCGGCGCTGGCGATCATCGGCGCGGCCGGTGGGACGGCGCTCGGCCTGTCCTCGCAGGGCACCACGACCACGTCGAGCCAGTCGCAGGGCACCACGACGCTGCCGGGCGGTGGCTCCGGCACGAGCGGCGGGACGAACGGCTTCACCGTGCCCGGGTACGGGAACGGCTCGGGCAGCGACGGCAGCAGCGGCAGCGGCAGCGGTACCGGCACGGGCACGGGCACGCAGACCGCCGCGACCCCGGCGACCGCGGCCCAGACGAAGGGCGTCGTGACGATCGACACCGTGATGAACTACGACACCTCGTCGCAGGCCGCGGGCACCGGCATGGTCCTCACCGCGGACGGCTTCGTCCTGACGAACAACCACGTGGTGCAGGGCGCCACGAGCATCGCGGTCACCGACGAGACGACCGGCAAGCAGTACCGGGCCGAGGTCGTCGGCACCGATGCCACGCACGACGTGGCCGTGCTCAAGCTGCAGGACGCGTCCGGCCTGTCCACGGTGACGCTCGACGACGACGGCGAACCGTCGACGGGGGACGCGGTGACCGACGTCGGCAACGCGGAGGGCACGGGCAACCTCGTCGCCGCCGCGGGCACGGTCACCGCCCTCGACCAGGACATCCAGGTGCAGAGCGAGTCCGGCACGGGCACGGAGTCGTTGCAGGGCCTGATCGAGGTCGCCGCGCAGATCGTCCCGGGCGACTCCGGCGGTCCGGTCCTGGACAGCGAGGGCGAGGTGGTCGGCATGGCCACCGCGGCGTCGTCGGGCTCCGCCGAGGTCACCGGGTACGCGATCCCGATCACGACCGCGAAGGCCATCGCGGACAAGATCCTCGCCGGGGAGTCCTCGGACACCGTCACCATCGGCCTGCCGGCGTTCCTCGGCGTCGAGGTCGGCTCGACCGCGGCGACGCAGACCACCGCGGGTGTGCCGGTCGCCGGGACCGTCGACGGTTCGGGCGCCGCAGCAGCGGGACTGGTCGCCGGCGACACCATCACGAGCCTCGACGGCACGGCGGTCACGAGCAACGACGCACTGACGTCCGCGATCCGCTCGCACGCCGTCGGTGACCGTGTGCAGGTCGGCTACACCGATGCCTCGGGCACGGCGCACACCGTGACGGTGACCCTGACCGCAGGCCCCGCCGCCTAGCGAGGGCGCCGCGCCAGCGCCAGCGGCAGCAGCAGCAGCAGCGGCAGCAGCGGCAGCAGCGGCAGCAGCGGCAGCAGCAGCCTCAGCCGAGCAGCGCGCGCACCACGGACCGGTACACGTTCGCCGGGGAGTCGGACCGGAAGGCCGTCTCCCCGGCCTCCGTGCGTCCGACCCGGGCGAACCCGACGCCCTCGGCGTGCACGACGACGACGGGGGCCGGTCGACCCGGGCGACGGATCGACGAGACCGTCCACGGCGCGGCCCAGAAGCGCGCGAGCCGCGGGTCGGCCTCGGCGACGGCCACCGGCAGGTCCGGCGCGGTGTCGGCCGCACCCGTCCTGCGGGCCAGCAGGTCCGCGTGGAGCGACCCCGTGCGGAAGGGGAAGGTCCACGACGGGCGGATGCCGAGCCTCCCGGCCGCCAGCGCGACCACGCGCTCGACCGGCAGCCGGGCCACGGTGCCGCCCGTCTCGTCAGTCCCGTCCACGACGGTCTCCGACCAGGCCTGGAGGCGCGTGGTCCGCCCGTCGGGCAGGCGCTGTTCGAGGGTGACCGGCCGGGTGTCGTCGGCCCACGGCGCGAGGAGCTCCTGGGTGGTCTCGGGGAGCGTCCCGAGGCGGCCGACGAGCCCCGTCTGCACGAGCTCGCGACCGGCGGGCGAGCGCAGGAGCATCGGGTCCCACCGGCGTCCTGCCAGGCTGCGCAGGGTCGTGAGCGCGTCGGGACCGAGGTGCGTCCCGTCGAGCTGCGGGACCGGCGCCGCGACCGGCAGGGCCTCGAGCTCGCGCTGCGGGCGGGAGGGTGCCGGCTCGGTGGCACGGACCGACTCGAGCACGGTCGAGACCAGGTCGTCGGTCGCGAGCATCCGGGTGAGCGGTCGCTCGACGGTCAGGTCGACCCGGTGCCGACCGGTCACGAAGAGCAGGTGGGCGCCCGCGACGTCGCCGTCCTCGTCGGGGCGCACGTACTCGACCAGGCGTGCCGGGGCGCCCGCGGTCGTCCACGGGTCGCAGCCGATGAGCCGCAGGCCCTCGACCGACCCGGGCAGGCGTTCGAGCAGGCTGGTGTGCTCCTCGGCGACGGTGCGCTCCGAGGGGCGGGACCGGACGGTCAGGACGACGTCGTCACCGGTCAGCCGGAGGTCGGCCTGCGGGGAGTCCTCGCGGTGCCAGCGGTCGGGGCGGCGGAGCGTCAGGCGGGAGGTTCGGTCCTCGGTACCGAGCGGGACGGGGACGGCCATGGGTCGAGGCTACGTGGCGACGGCTGCGGGGACGGCGACGGCTCGCCGGTGCGCCGCGCGGGCGGAGCCTGCTCGCCGACGGACGGGGTGGTGGAGCTGCGTTGCCGGGCCGCGTCGCGGGCTGCGTTGCCGGGCTGCGTCGCGCGGCTGCGTCCCCTGGCCCTTCAGGGGCGGCGCGTCCGCGGTGTCGGCGGCGGGGGCACGTGCTTCGCCGCGACCACGTCGGCGAGCGGGACGTCGACGGGCCCCCGTCGCGTCTCGATCGTGACCGTGTCGACGGTCCGTGCGGACAGGGTGCCGAGGGCGTCGCGAGCGCCGTCCCCCACCCGTGCCCGCACGACGAGCCGGTCGCCGGGGGACGCCGCACGCAGCACGCCGAGCGCCAGCGCCCGGGCGAGGGCGTCCTGCTCGCTCGGAGCCCGGCCGTCCGGGTCCTGCTGCCGCGGTTCCTGCACCCGTCGAGCGTACGGCCCGGTCGCACGGCTCGGGTGTCGGCCCGCTCGGCTCCCCGGCGCGGGCTGCTCGCAGGGCTGCGCCGCCTAGGGTGGTGGGATGGAGAAGGCGCGCGTCGACAGCTGGATCTGGGCGGTGCGGATCACGAAGACCCGGTCCGCCGCGACCAGTGCGTGCAAGGCCGGCCACGTCCGGGTGAACGGGGAGCGTGCGAAGCCGTCGCAGCCGATCGCCCCCGGGGACGAGGTGCGGGTCCGTCAGCACGGGTTCGACCGCGTCGTCGTCGTGACGGGCATCATCCTCAAGCGGACGAGCGCGACCGAGGCGGCGAAGCACTTCGAGGACCGGACCCCGCCCCGGCTCCCCCGCGAGGAGGCCGGGTTCGTCCCGACGCGGGACCGAGGCGCCGGTCGTCCGAGCAAGCGGGAGCGCCGCGACCTCGAGAAGCTCCGCGGCCACTGACGCGACCGGGCGTCGCGCCGCCGTCAGACGAAGCGGACGGTCTGCTGCAGGCGGTCGCGGACGTCGAACACGTCGACCGAGCCCTCCGGGGAGAACACCCCGTTCAGGACCTGACCGAGCGCACTGCGACGGACCACGAGCGCGGTGGGCTTGCGCGCCGACCCGACGACCTGGACGTCCTCGTCGACGGCGGAGTCCGGCACGACCATCAGCCGTCCGGTGAACTTCACGCGGGTCTGCTTCTGTACCGCTCGGGCCGCCCGCACGAGCTCCTTGACCGGACGCTCGCCCGGCGCCAGGGTCTCGCCGGCGATGTCACCGTGCTCGATGCGCACGGGAGCGCCCCAGTCGATCGACTCGACGGCCCAGAGTCCGCTCGGGGTCAGCACGGCGTGGTCGAGCTTGCCCTCGGCACCGGCGTCGAGGTCGTGCCACACGGTCACGCCGATGCCCATCTCCGCGATGATCGACGCCGTCGCCTCCTCCGCGAGGGCCTCGGCGAGCAGTCGGCGGATGTGCCGCGGCGCGGAGCGGACCAGCGCCGGGTCGTACGGGTCCTCGACGGGGTCGCCGAGGCCGACCCACTCGCGTTCGGCCTGCAGGAAGACCTCGCGGGAACGACCACCCGGGTGCCCGTACGAGCGCGCCCGCGGCCGGGAGTCGCGCCGAGCCGTCGGGGGCGCGAACCCCTCGCCGTCGTGCGACCAGACCGAGGACCCGGACGGACCGGACGCTGCGCTGGGGGTCGACGTGCGGGAGCCAGCGTCGTACGCCCGGCGGGCAGCCGGGGTCCCGATGCGCTCCCACGCGATCTGCACCTGGCGGAAGCGCCGGGCGTCTCCACCGAGGTCGGGGTGGGTCTCGCGGGCGGCACGACGGTACGCACGGCGGAGCGCGTCGTCGTCGGCGGTCGCGGGGACGCCGAGGACCTCGTACGGGGTGGCGTCGGCCGGGCTGTCGGTCATGGCCCTGCGACACTACCCGCTGGAGCATCGGAGTCCGCCGCGTGCGGGCTGGGAGCTGCCGGGAGGCCCGGTGCACGTCCGACGCGCGCGTCGCGCCCCGAGACGCCGGCGTCTGCGCGGGACGCCGCGGTCCGACGCGCGTCCCACACCGGCGAGACGACGGCGTCGGTGCGAGACGCCGTCCGCCGGTCGAGACGCCGCGGGATCCGGCGGCGTCTCGACGGCTCCGCGGCGTCCGGCACCGACGCCGGCGTCTCGACGGCTCTGCGGCGTCCGGCACCGACGCCGGCGTCTCACGTGCACGGCGGTGTCCCGCACCGACGCCGGTGCCCCGCGCAGCTCGTCCGCGCGGACGTCAGTCGGCGGTGACGGCCGCGCGGATCAGGTCCGCGTGGGACTCGATCCACGCCACGTCGGCCCGGTACAGGTCGGCGTGCCCGTGCTCGAGGTCGCTGAGGAACTTCGGGTTCCCCGCGGCGGCCTCGGTCTCCATCGTCGTGACGAGGGCGACGAGCGAGGCCGTGATCGTCTCGACGAGCACCCCGCGGGAACGGTCGTCGAGCCCGTAGGCGCGGCAGAACTCCGCCGCGCGGTCGAGGCGCTCGTCGAGTCCCGGCGCCGAACTGCCCTCGACGAGACCGGTGGTGAACGGCGCGAAGCGGTAGACCGCGCTCGCGACGTCCCAGACGCGCGGCCCGGGGTGCGCGGTGTCGAAGTCGATGAGCCCGACCGCGGCGATGCCGTCGTACACGCAGTTGTACGGCGCGAAGTCACCGTGCACGATCGTCTCGACCGGCAGCCGTTCGGCCTGCGACCAGACGTCGACCGCGTCGTCCCGCGGGTAGGTCGCCGCGACGTCGTGGTACTGGCGCAGCAGTCGCGCGGACGTGACGAGGGCCGCCTCGCTCGCGATCTCGGTGCTCCAGGGGTAGTTGCCCGCCGTGCCCGGCACGAAGCTCACCGTCTCGAGGGCGTCCCCGACGGCGATCGGTTCGGGTGCCGCGACGAAGCCCTGCTCGTGCAGGTGCGCGAGCAGCCGGTGCACCGTCGGTGTCCAGGGCCCCGCAGGGCGGTGCACACGGTCGTCGGCTCTGGTGACACGCTCCATCGTGACCTCCTGATCGGTACGTCTCCGTTGACGTGAGGGTCAGCGTAGCGACGCCGGGTGGGCGATGTCTCGATCCGGTCACGACGGCCGCGTGACGATCTCGCTCCACAACGTGTGCAAGCTTGCATGCAAGGCGTAGGATCGGCTGCCGTGAGCGACACCAGCACCGAGGTCTCCGCCGCAGGACGGGCGTACGAGCACGTCAAGCGGGCGATCATCCGCGGCGACCTGCCGGGCGGCACGGCGATCAGCGAGAACGTGCTCTGCCGGGAGATCGGCGTCTCGCGGACACCCGTGCACGAGGCGTTCCTGCGCCTGGCGGCCGAGGACCTCATCCTGCTCGGCGCCCGCCGGGGCGCCGTCGTGCGCCCGATGTCCCCGAACGAGGCGGCGGACGTGCTCGAGGTGCGTGAGGCGATCGAGTCGACCGCGGCGACCCGCGTCGTCACCGACGGCCGCGTGCCGGAACTGGCACCGCTCCTCCAGGCCGAGCTGGCGGAGCAGGAGGCGGCGGTGGCCGCCGGGGACGTCGACCGCTTCGTCGAGCGGGACGCGGCGTTCCACGGCGCCGTCGTCGCGGCGTCGCGGAACGCGATCGCCGTCCGCTTCGCGCGGACGCTCGGCGACCGGCAGCAGCGGCTGCGGCACCAGCTGATGCGCGTGCGACCGGAGCAGTTGCAGGCGTCGCTCGACGAGCACCGGGCGCTCGCCGCGGCCCTCGACGACGGGGACGCCGAGCGGTACGCGGCGGTCCTCCGAGCGCACGTCGCGTCCCACCGGGGCGCGCTGTGAGCGGCGCGACCGGGAGCATCCCGACCACCGGCTCCGTGCCGGTGCCGGCCAGCCGGGTGGCCCCGTGGGCGATGGTCTGGGGCGCGGTCTTCGTGTGCTCGTGGGGCGGCAACCAGTTCTCGCCGCTGCTGCTCATGTACGAGGAGCGGGCGCACTACTCGTCCGTGCTCGTCAACGTCTTCCTCGGGGTCTACGTCCTCGGGCTCGCACCCGCGCTGCTCGTCGCCGGGTCGCTCTCGGACCGGCACGGGCGGAAGCCGCTCATGCTCGTCGGCATCGCCGCGGCCGTCGTCGGCAGCGGACTCCTGGCACTCGGGCCGTTCGGACCCGGCTTCCTCGCGGCCGGCCGGCTGTTCTCCGGCATCACGGTCGGCATCGCGATGGCGGTCGGCAACAGCTGGGTGAAGGAGCTCTCGCAGGGCCGCCACGACCCCTCGGCCGATGCCGGCTCCGGGGCTTGGCGCGCGTCGCTGGCCTTCACGCTTGGGTCCGGGATCGGTGCCCTCGTCGCCGGTGGGATCGCGCAGTGGGGGCCGGTGCCCGAGGTCCTGCCGTTCCTCGTGCACATCTGCGTCGCGGCACCGTTCGCCCTCGTCGTGTGGCGGGCGCCGGAGACCGCGGTGAACGGTGGCCTCGCCGGTCCGTGGTGGCGGCAGCTCGCGATCCCGAGTGCCGGGCACCGACGGTTCACGCGGGTGGTCGTCGTCGCGGCACCGTGGATCTTCGGGTCCGCTGCGATCGGCTACGGGTACCTGCCGACCCGGCTCGCGGGAGCGACCGGTCCGTGGGGCCTGGTGTTCGCGACCGCCGCGACCGTCGTCGCCCTCGGGGTCTCGAGCGCGGTGCAGCCGCTCGCCAAGCGCGTGCACTCGGTGTCCTCGGCGCGCGGGCTCGTCACCGCCGTCGCCGTGATGACCGTCGGGATCGGGGTCGTGCTCCTGGCGGTGGAGCTGCAGTCGGTGTCGGTCGGGCTCGCGGCGAACGTGGTGATCGGCGTCGGGATGGGGACCGCGCTCGTGTCCTCGTTGCTCGAGGTCCAGCGGATCGCCGGGTCGCGCGACCTCGCCGGCCTGACGGGAGCGTTCTACGCGGTGGCGTACAGCGGGTTCCTGGCGCCGGCGGTCATCGCGGCGATCGCGGGCGGTGCCGGGGTCCCGGTGTCGGTGATCCTGGCCGTCGTGGTCGGGCTCGGGGTGGTGTCGTGGGTGGCGCTGCTGGTGTCGTCGAAGCGGTACGTGCCGGAGGGCTGACGCCGCACCGGACCGGCGCTGCGGTGGACCGGCGCTGCGGTGGGCCGACGCAGCAGCGGACCGATGCAGCGGCGGCGGACTACTGCTCGCGGAACCAGCCGGGGCCGCGGACCTCGGCGCCCAGGGCCTCGACCCGGGTACGGAGCTCCCGGTCCGCCGTGACGACGACGACCGGTGCGTGTCCGTCGCCGAGCGCCGACCGGGAGGCCTCGACGATCGCGTCGTCGCCGGAGCCCTCGGCGCGGACGACCCCGACCGAGTCGGCCGCACCGCCGAGGTCGCCGGCACCGACGGCACCCGCCGCCGTGCCCGCAGCACCGGCACCCGCGCCGGCCGCCCGTGCCTCGCCCTCGAGCACCACCGTCCACCGCGGCCACCAGCGGGCGAAGGGCAACCCGAGCTCCCCCGCGCCCACGCCCCGTCCGGCGAGCGCCGCCACGGACGACAGCAGCCGCTCCGCCGCGCCCGCACGGTCCTTCCACCAGCCGTCCGGGACGCTGCCGACGACGTTCGCCGCGTCCACCACCACGTGCGGCACCGTCTCGATCGCGCCGCGCAGGGCCGGCCACGAGGCACCGAAGCCCGGGTGCAGGGGCAGCGCGTCGACCTCGGCGACGGGGACCCACGACAGCGCGAGGCTCTCGCGGTCCGCGATCACCGGCTCGAACGGGCGGCGGGCGCGACCGACGACGGTCGTGTAGGTCCAGAAGCCCAGGTCGAGCACGGCGGCGTGCCGCAGGTCGATGCCGTCCTCGGGCACCCCGGCCTCCTCCGCGGACTCCCGGAGCGCGGCGGTGACGGCGTCCTCGTCCTGGTGGCGTGCACCACCGGGGATCCCCCACGTGCCGCCGTGGTGGCTCCACTCCACGCGGTGCTGCAGGAGCACCCGTCCGGCACCGTCGTCGACGAGCAGGCCGGCCGCGCCGAAGCGTCCCCAGGCCTTGGTGCCGTCCGGTCCGACGGCCCACGCGTCGCCGGGGTCGCGGGGTCCGGGCGGCGGTCCGGGAGGGGTCACGTCAGGCACCCGTCAACACTGGCACACCGCACCCCCGGAGTGCCCGGAGGAGGTCGTCGGACGTCGTGTACGGTGTCGTCCGAGACACGGGGTGCCGCACCGAGCGGCTGAGATCACACCCGTCGAACCTGCTCGAGCTCGTACTCGCGAAGGGATCGTCCATGCACACTGCTGCGCCCGTACCCGGACCCGCCGGCTCCCCGTCCCCGGACTGGGCCGACCGCACCGCCACGCTGCTCGAGGAGGTGCGCGCCCGCAGCCCCCTGGTGCAGTGCATCACGAACACCGTGGTGCAGAACGTCACGGCGAACGTCCTGCTCGCCCTCGGCGCCTCCGCGGCGATGGTCGACGTCACCACCGAGGCCGGTCCCTTCGCCCGCGTCGCCGACGCCCTGCTCGTCAACACCGGCACCCCGCACCCGGAGCCGCGTGCGGCGTCGGTCGAGGCGGCATCCGCAGCCGTCGACGTCGGCACACCGTGGGTCCTGGACCCCGTCGCGGTCGGCGCGCTGCCGGTCCGCACCGCCCTCGCCCGCGAGCTCCTCGCGCTCCGGCCGACCGTGCTGCGCGGGAACGCGTCGGAGGTCCTCGCCCTGCTCGGCGACGCCGACGGCGGCCGCGGGGTCGACAGCACCGTCGGCACGGACGAGGCGCGGGCGGCAGCGCTCCGGGCATCGGACGGGAGGCTCGTGGGTGCCGTGGCCGTGTCCGGTCCCGTCGACCTGCTGGTCGCGCCGGGCACCGGTGTGGTGCGGGTCGCGAACGGGTCGCCGCTGCTGACCCGCATCACCGGCGGCGGGTGCGCGCTCGGCGCGGTGGTCGCCGCCTTCGCGGCGGTGGTCCCGGACGACCCGGGTGCAGCCGCCGTCGCCGGGACGGTGGTGCACACGGTCGCCGCCGAGCTCGCCGCACGTGACGCCGGCGGCCCGGGGACCTTCCAGCCGCTGTTCCTCGACCGGCTGGCGACGCTGACCCCCGAGGACGTCCTCCGGGTGGCGCGCATCACCACGGAGTCCGCACCACCGACGATCCCGGGGTCCGCTGCAGCGCCGACGGTGGTCCGACCGTGAGCGCCCCGACGGACCTGGGCGTCTACCTGGTCACCGACCCGGTGCTCGTCGACCGGCACGGCAGGGGCGTGCTCGGCGTCGTCCGTGCCGCGGTCGACGCCGGGGTGCGGCTCGTGCAGGTGCGCGACAAGCAGGCACCGGTCCGCGACCTCCTCGCCCTCACCGCCGCGGTGGCCGACGCCGTCGGGGACCGCGCGACCGTCGTGGTGGACGACCGGACGGACGTCGCGCTCGCCGCCCGACGTGCCGGACACCGGGTCGCGGGCGTGCACCTCGGCCAGTCGGACCTGCCCGTCGCGGCCGCCCGCGCGCTCCTCGGGCCGGACGCCCACGTGGGGCTCACCGCGAACGCCCCGGCCCACCTGGCGGCCCTCGCGGAGCTGCCCCGCGGCACCGTCGACCTGCTCGGCGTCGGTGTCGTCCACCCGACCTCGACGAAGCCGGACCACCCGCCGGCGCTCGGCGTGGACGGCGTCGCCCGGATCACCGGTGCGGCGCGCCCGCTCGGGGTCCCGTGCGTCGCGATCGGCGGCGTGACCCTGGACGACGTCGCGCCGCTGCGTGCGGCCGGTGTCGCCGGTGTCGCGGTGGTGTCCGGGATCTGCGCCGCCGCCGACCCGCACGCGGCAGCGGCGGCGTACCTCCGCGCCTGGAGCGGGTCGTGACCGCCGCCGAGCCCGCCGTGGGCTCGACGTCGCCGCCGGTGCCGCCGGTGCCGGTGCCGGGGCGGCCGCACGTGCCGCGGGTCCTCAGCATCGCGGGCACCGACCCGACGGGCGGCGCCGGACTCCACGCGGACCTCAAGGCGATCACGGCGCACGACGGCTACGGCATGGGCGTCGTCACGGCCCTGGTCGCGCAGAACACCCACGGCGTGCGGTCGGTGCACGTCCCCGACGTCGGGTTCCTCCGCGAGCAGCTCGACGCCGTGTCGGACGACGTGGTGGTCGACGCCGTCAAGGTCGGGATGCTCGGCACCGTCGACGTCGTCCGTAGGGTCACGGACTGGCTCCGCGACCACCGCCCGCCCGTGGTCGTCGTGGACCCGGTGATGGTGGCCACGAGCGGCGACCGGCTGCTCGACCGGCAGGCGACCGCCGCGATGGGCGACCTGCTCGCGCTCGCCGACCTCGTGACCCCGAACCGCGCGGAGCTGACCGACCTCGTCGCGCTCGCCGGGGGCACCGCACCGACGCCCCTCGAAGCCGCACGGCTCGTGGCCCGTCGGTGGGACGTCCTGGTGCTCGCGAAGGGCGGGCACGACACGGGGCCGACCGCCGACGACGTGCTCGTCCGGCCCGACGGCTCCGCCCGCACCTTCCGGGGCCCGCGCATCGCGACGACCAACACGCACGGAACGGGGTGCTCCCTGTCGAGCGCGATCGCGACGCTCGCCGCACGGGACGGCGACTGGGAGCTCGCGGTCGGCGGGGCGAAGACGTGGCTCACCGCCGCACTCCGTGGCGCCGACGCGCTCCGGGTCGGGACGGGCAACGGACCGCTCGACCACGGTGCGCTCACCCGTGCCGCGCTCCCCCCGACGACCTGGACGGACCGGTGGTGGGCGGACGTCGCCGAGACCCTCGACCGGACGCTCTCGTGCTCCTTCCTCGAGGGCCTGCGTGACGGCACGCTCGACGGGGACGTGTTCGCCCGGTACCTCGCGCAGGACGTCCACTACCTGCGGGCCTACGAGCAGCACCTGCGACGGCTGGTCGCCACCACGGACGGCGAGCCCGCGGCGTTCTGGGCCTCGGCCGCCGCGGGCTGCGCCGACGAGGCACGCGACCTGCACCACCGCCGCCTGGCGGGCACGCACGCCGACGACCCGGTCCACCCGACGTGCGCCGGGTACCTCGCCCACCTGCAGGCCGCGGCCGACAGCGGGTCGGTCGGGGTGCTCGCCGCCGCCGTGCTGCCGTGCTTCCGGGTCTACGCCTGGGTCGGCACGCAGCTCGGCCGCGCCCCGGAGGGACACCCCTTCGCGGACTGGCTCGGCGCGTACGGCGACCCGGCGTTCGCCGCGGCGAGCGCCGAGGCGACCGCGCGCGTCGAGGCGCTCGCGGCCGCCGCGGACCCGTCCGAGCGGGGGCGGATGGCGCGGGTGCACCGACGGTCGACCGAGTGGGAGCTCGCGTTCTTCCGGATGCCGACGGAACAGGTGGACCCGTCGGCTCGGGTTGACCCCGCGGACGCGGCGGACCCGCCGGAACCGGCGATCCTGGAGGACCCGTCGGCCCCGGCGGACCCGCCGGCGCAGCGCGACTGACCGGACCACGGCCGTCGCACGCGGCACGGGACGGACGGGAGGCTCGTGGCGGACCCGAGCCGTGCCTCCCGGTCGGTGCATCCCCCGTCTGACGACTCGCCCGTCCGGTGGTCGTGCGGTCGCGTCAGCGCGCCGCCGGCGGCAACCGGACCGTCTCGACCGTCAGCGCACGCCCGTCCACCGTTCCCCGCATCCACGTGAAGTCGGGCTGCCTGCGGCGGTCCGTCGGCGACCCGGGGTTGAGCAGGCGCATCCCCGACGGCGCGACCGAGTCCCACGGGATGTGCGAGTGCCCGAACACGAGCACGTCGGTGTCCGGGTACGCGGCGTCCGCCCGGCGCTCGCGACCCGTCGCCGCACCGGTCTCGTGCACCAGGGCGAAGCGGAGGTCCTCCACCGTGAAGCGGGCCACCAGCGGCAGCCGGTCGTCGAACTCGGGGCCGTCGTTGTTGCCGCGGACGCCCTCGAACCGACGGGAGCGCCCCTGCACGGCGTCGAGGGTGGCGAGGTCGACCCAGTCCCCCGCGTGCACGACGAGGTCCGCCGCGTCGACGTCCGCCCAGAGCCCAGCCGGCAGGTCCTTCGCGCGCTTCGGCAGGTGGGTGTCGGAGAGCAGGACGAACGAGGTGGTCACGGGGCGTCGGGACCGTCCGTACCGGCGTGGCCGTCCGGCGTCGCGCGGGCGGGCATCGGCAGACCGGCCTCGTCGGCGGCGCCGAGTCGTTCGAGCAGCCCGGCGAGGAGCGCGATGTCGTCGTCCGACCAGTCGGCGAGTCGTTCCTCGAGCGCGTCGCGGTGCAGGCGCACCGAGCGGTCGAGGGCGGCACGGCCGGCGTCGGTCGCCTCGAGGGGCTTCGCGTTGCCGGAGCCGCCGTCGGTGGTCCGCACGAGCCCCGCCGCGAGCAGGCCGGACAGCTGCCGCGAGATCGTCGAGCGGTTGAGCCGCAGGTACCGGGCGATGTCGATCGCCATGCACCCGGGGTGCTGCACGACGAAGTCGACGAGGGACTGGTCGACGACGCTGAGCACGAGGTCGTCGCCGCGCGCCCGGATGCTCGCACGTCGCGTGATGCGGGCGAGTTCGGTGTAGGCGCGTCCGATGTCGCCGTTGCGGACCTCGTCGTCGGGGCGTCCGCCGTCACGGACCGCCGAGCTCGGGCTGCTCATCGCGTTCTCCAGCCTGTCACTGCGTGCGCCGGGTGCTCGGCGCTGGTGGGTGCCGCCACCCTACCGGCGGTCACGGGCTGCTCCCCCTCAGTGACCGGCGGCTGCGGCCTGCAGCGCGGGGATGTCGAGCTTGACCATGTCCTGCATCGCCTTGAACACCCGGGCGTTCGCCTCGGGGTCACCGCCGCCGATCATCAGGTCGCCCATCATCGACGGGGTCACCTGCCACGTCAGGCCCCAGCGGTCGTGCAGCCACCCGCACGCGAGCGGTCGGCCGCCGTCGGCGAGGAGCGCGTCCCACACCCGGTCGAGCTCGTCCTGCGTGTCGACGTCGACCTGGAAGGACACGGCGTCGGTGTGCGGGTGCCCCGGGCCGCCGTTCATCGCCCGGTAGGGCTGTCCGAGGAGCGTGAACTCGACGACGAGGGCGGTGCCGTCCGGCGTCCGGGCGACGCTGTCGACCCGACTGTCCGGGAAGAGCGACGTGTAGGTCGTGGCGGCCTGTTCGGCCTGGTCGTCGAACCAGAGGAACGGGGTGATCGTGGGCACGGTGCCTCCGGGTGCTCGGGTCCGGCCGCGACGCTGCGGCCGGACCGTGGGGTGGGTCAGTCCGCGGTGCCGCGGCTGAGCAGGTCGGCCTTCTCGGGGTGTTCGTCGAACCACTTGCCGACGAACCAGCACATCGGCACGATGCGCTTCGTGGTCCTCGCCTCGACGTCGGCGACGGCGTGCGCGACGAGCTCCGCCGCGTAGCCGTGCCCGCGGTGGCTCGGGACCGTGTACGTGTGCGGGAACGACACGGCGTCCTCCGCGGCCCGGTAGTCGAGCACGCTCACGAGCTCGCCGTCGACGTACATCGCGTAGCGGTCGCGGTCGGCTTCGTCGCGGAACTCGTGGGCCATGGCGCCATCATGCACCCGACGGGCAGCGGCCGCACGGCGACGACGGCCCGGGGCGACCGCCGGTGGGAATGCACTGCTCGGCGCCGCGTTGCACGACCGCATGACAACGATCGGCATCATCGGAGCAGGCAACATCGGATCCCAGCTCGCGCGCCTCGCCGTGCAGCACGGCCACGAGGTCGTGATCGCCAACTCGCGCGGCCCCGAGACCCTGCAGGACCTGGTCTCGGAGCTCGGCGAGCACGCCCGCGCGGCCACCCGCGACGACGCGGCAGCAGCGGGCGACATCGTCGTCGTGACCACCCCGCTCGCGGCGATCGAGACGATCCCGGTCGAGCCCCTGGTCGGCAAGGTCGTCATCGACACCAACAACTACTACCCGCAGCGCGACGGCCACATCGCGTCCCTCGACGAGGAGACGACGACCACCGCCGAGCTCCTGCAGGACCACCTGCGCGGTGCCCGGGTCGTCAAGGCGTTCAACCACATCGCCGCCACGGCGCTGACCGACGAGGCCACCCCCGCCGGCACCCCCGACCGCCGCGCCCTGGTGGTCGCGGGCGACGACGCCGACGCCAAGCGGGTCGTCTCCGACCTGATCGACGAGTTCGGGTTCGACGTGGTCGACGCGGGCCCCCTCGCCGAGGGCTGGCGCATCCAGCGCGACACCCCCGGGTACGTCACGCGGTACACCGCCGACGAGCTCCGGGCGAAGCTCGCCGAGGCGGAGCGCTACCGCGACATGTAGCCCCCACCTCCGCAACACGCCACGAAGGCGGTTCCCCGCAGCGGTACAGCTCGGCGCGGAGCCGCCTTCGTTGCGTCTCGCGAGCCCCGGCCGCGAGGCATCCTGCGCGAAGTGGACTGCGCGACCCCGGAACTGGGGCTGCGCAGCGGTCCATGCACGCGGATAGAAATGACGATGGATCAGAAGAGCGAGGGAGCACGAGTGGCGTCGCACCGCATGCCGGACCGAGACCGGCCGCGTCGAGCGGTCCCTGCGTGGGTCGTCGCACCCCCCGAGGACACCGCCGTCGGCCGGGAGGCACCACGCGCCCCCGCCCCGCAGGCACCCGTCCTCGACGCGGTCGCGGCCGTCCCCGTGGTCACCCCCGGGATGCCGGGTGCGGCAGGTCCGACGCCGCCGCAGGACCCGACCGACGTGCTGCCCGCCGTCGACGTCGTCGTGCCCGACTACCCGCCGCAGGAGCACCTGCTCCCGCCGGCCCCGACCTCGCCCGCGGTGCAGGTGCCGCCGTTCGACACCGCACCCCTGCCGGTGTCCCCCGTCGACGCCGCCGAGTCGGGCGGCCCCCTCACACCGCCGGTCGACCCGACGCACAGCGCCCAGGCCCCGGCACCGGTGCAGCCCCCCGCTCCCGCCGCCCCCGTCGTCGGACAGCCCCGCTTCTCGGTCCCCGGACTCGAGCACGTCCTGGTCGAGGGCGCGGAACCCGAGCCCTCCGGACCGATCGGGTACCGCACGCCGGCGCGCTTCGCCCGGCAGCAGGCACCGCGGCCGACCGTCGTCGACCCCGCGCCGTCCGGCTTCGACGCCGTCATCGCAGCGCCCGCCGCGCCCACCGTCCAGGCACCGTCGGTCTTCCCGGGCGGAGCCGCAGCCGCCTCCACGCCGGAGGCCGCCGTGCCCACGGCAGCGGCTGCCGCACCCACGGCGGCGGCCGGGCCGTCGGCAGCCGGTGCCCCGGTCGCCGGCGGTGTGTCCGCGCCCTACCGGCGGGGTCGCCGGTCGGGACCGGCCGCGGCTCGCACCGGCACCGACGCCGAGGTGGGCGGACACGACGACGGTGAGCAGGGCCTCCAGACCGACCGTCGGGCGTCCCGCGACCGCAGCCGCACCGCGATCGGGGCGACCCCCGCAGCCGTGCTCGGCGCGGTGACCGGTGTCGCCGCCCTCGCCCTCGCCGCCTGGTGGTTCACGGCGCCGGCGACGGTGCACGCGACCGGACTGGTCCTCGGGGTGCTCGCACTCGCGCTGTCGGTGACGGCCCTGCGGACCCCCGCGGCGACGTGGCAGCGACCGGTGGCGCTCCTCGGGGCGGTGCTCGGCGGTGTCGGCACGCTCGTGCTCCTCTGGGCGGTCGCCGCGGCGCTGCTGGCACCCGCCGGCGTGACGCTGCCCGACCTCACCGGCACGGGGACGACGCCGACCCTCGCGCCGTAGCGCTCAGACGGCGCGGACGACCCCGCGGGACAGGATCGCGCTCGTCAGGGCGTCGATCGGCTCGCGCTGCACGGTCGGGTTCGCGATGAGCACGTAGTCGACGGCGGGCAGGTCGGGCAGCGAGAGCCGCTGCGAGACCTTCACGAGGTCGGCCGGGATCAGCGAGTGCGGGAACACCGCGACCCCGATGCCCGCCCGGACCGCCGCGAGCACGCCGTTCACGTCACGGGTGTTGCAGGTGATCCGCCAGGTGCGCCCGGCGGACTCGAGGGCGTCGATCGCCATCTGCCGGCTGATGCTCGGCGCCTGGTACGCGATCAGCGGGACGGGCTCGTCGGCTTCGAGCGCGATGCCGTCCTGCGCCATCCACACCATCTGGTCGGTCGCGACGCGGGTGCCCTCGGCGGACTCCCCCGCGGTCTGCTTGATGAACACGAGGTCGAGCTGACCCGCGTGCACCCGGCGGAGGAGCGGCGCGGACTGGTTCACCGTCAGCTCGAGGTTCACCTGCGGGTGCAGCCGGCGGAAGTCCCGCAGGATGCGCGGCAGCTGGGTGATCGCGAGGTCGTCCGCCGCACCGAAGCGGAGCCGGCCGCGGGTCGCGGCCCCGGAGAAGTAGGCGTCGGCGGTCGCGTGCGCGGCGAGGATCGAGCGGGCGAACCCGGCCATCGCGTCGCCGTTGTCGGTGAGCGCCACCCCGCGGGTGTCCCGGGCCACGAGGGTCCTCGCCACCGCGGTCTCGAGCCGACGCACGTGCTGCGAGACGGTCGGCTGGCTGATGCCGAGGCGCTGCCCGGCGAGCGTGAAGCTGCCGGTCTCTGCGACGGCGAGGAACGTGCGGAGCAGCACCGGGTCGAGCACGTGACCTCCTCCGGCGGGCGGGCCGCCGCCATTCGACATCGCAATGGAGTGATAGCCACCATAGGGGTGTCGAATGGCCCGGCGCCACGTAGTTTCGAACGGGTACCGACTCCACCCCCGACGATCCGGAGCCCCACCACCGTGAGTGCGTCATCGACGACCCTCCCTCCACCCACCGAACCACTCCCGATCCAGGCCGAGCGTCCACCGTGGCGGCACACCCTCATCGCCCTGTCGGTCCCCAACTTCCGGCTGTTCACCGCGACCAACCTCGTCGCGATGACCGCGGGCTGGATGCAGCGGATCGCGCAGGACTGGCTCGTCCTGCAGCTCACCGGCTCCGTCGCGCAGGTCGGCATCACCGTCGCGTGCCAGTTCGCGCCGATGCTGTTCTTCGGGCTCTGGGGCGGGGTGCTCGTCGACCGGTTCTCGAAGCGCGCGCTCATGATGCTCACCCAGGGCGCCTTCGCGGTGCTCTCCGCACTGCTCGCCGTCCTGACCCTCACCGGCGTGGTCGAGGCGTGGCACATCTGGGTCATCGCGTTCCTGGTCGGGATGGTCACCGTCATCGACAACCCCGCGCGGCAGGTCTTCGTCACCGAGATCGTCGGGCACCAGCACCTGCGGAACGCGATCAGCGTCAACTCGAGCGTGTTCCAGCTCGGCGGGATGATCGGGCCCGCGCTGTCCGGAGCGCTGCTCGTCGCCGTCGGGGCGGGGTGGTCGTTCGGGGTGAACGCGATCGCCTGCGTCGCCGTGGTCGTGACGCTCGGGTTCCTCCGGACCTCGGAGCTCCACCGGACCCCGCCGATGCCGCGCGCCAAGGGACAGCTCGTCGAGGGCCTGCGCTACGCCGTCCGGAAGCCGACGATCCTGGTGCCGGTCGTGCTCATGGCGTTCTTCTCGGTGTTCGCCCTGACGATGCCGGTGCTGCTCTCGGCCTTCGCGTCCGAGGTCTACGACGTGGGCGCGGGCGGCTACGGGGTGTTCAACTCCGCGGTCGCGGTCGGAGCCCTGGCCGGGGCGCTGCTCTCGACCAGGCGCGCGACCGTGCGGCTGCGGACGATCGTCGGCGGGGTGTTCTGGACGGGCGTGCTGCTCGTCGTGAGCGGCTCGATCCCGGTGATCGCGCCGTTCACCGTGGCGCTCGTCGCGGTCGGGATGTCACAACTGCTGTTCATGACGGCGTCGAACTCGCTCGTGCAGCTGTCGTCGAACGTCGCGATCCGAGGCCGGGTGATGTCGCTCTACGTGCTCGTGCTGCTCGGCGGCCAGGCCGTGGGCGGGCCGGTCATGGGGCAGGTCGTCGACCACTTCGGCGCGCACGTCGGCATGGTGGTCGCCGGGGGCGTCCCCGCGGTGGCGGCGGTCGTCGCCGGCGTCGTGCTCGCACGGCGGGGCGGGCTGCACCTGGCGGTGCGGATGCGGCACCACGTGCCGCTGCCCGCGATCGAGGCGCGGTAGCGCGCGGCGCGGGGCGCGCGGCGCGGCTGCGGGG
>NZ_JAQMHU010000027.1:0-41838 GCF_028307415.1 Curtobacterium uvaldense
CCCCCCCCCCCCCCCCCCCCCCCCCCCCCGCCCCGCCCGCCCCCCCCCCCCCCCCCCCCCCCCCCCCCCCCCCCCCCCCCCGTCCGTCCCTGGTCGCGTCGACTACGCGACGGGCTCGCGCACCTGGTCGAGCGTCGGGTAGTCGGTGTAGCCCTCGGCGCTCGCACCGTAGAAGAGCTCGGGACGCGGCTCGTTGAGCGGCGCGTCCTGCTCCCAGCGCTCGGCGAGGTCCGGGTTCGCGATGGCGGCCCGGCCCACCGCGACGGCGTCGGCGAGGTCACCGTCGAGCAGCGTGATCGCCTCGTCGCGGGTGGTCATCGAGGAGAAGCCCGAGTTCGCGATGAACGGTACACCTGCGGTGCGGCGCACGTGCTGCACGAGCTCGCTGGCCGGCTCGGCGTGCAGGACGTCCACGAAGGCCAGCCCGAGCGGCGCGAGGCCCTCGGCGACGGCGGTGTAGGTCGCACGGACGTCGGCGTCGTCCTCCTCGAGCACGCCCTGGATGTTGTGCTGCGGCGACAGACGGATGCCCACGCGGTCGGCGCCGACGGCCTCCGCGATCGCCGTGGTGACCTCGACGGCGAAGCGCGCGCGGTTCTCGGGGGACCCGCCGTACTCGTCGGTGCGGGTGTTCGACACGGGGGAGAGGAACTCGTGCACGAGGTACCCGTTCGCGCCGTGCACCTCGACGCCGTCGAGCCCGGCCGCGATCGCGTTGCGAGCGGCGCGGACGAAGCCCTGGACAGCCTCACGGACCTCGTCGGTGGTGAGCTCGTGCGGCACGGGCATGTCGGCCTTCGAGCCGTCGGCCAGGTGCGTCTGCCCCGGAGCGGCGATCGCCGAGGGGCCGACGATGCGCGGGGTCTGCGAGATGTCGGTGTGCGACACGCGACCGCCGTGCATGAGCTGCATGACGATCGTGCCGCCGCGCTCGTGCACGGCGTCCGTCACGCGGCGCCACCCGGCGACCTGCTCGTCGGTCTCGATGCCGGGCTGCCCGGGGTAGGAGCGGCCCTCCTGCACGGGCCAGGTGCCCTCGGTGATGATCATGCCGAGGCCGGCGCGCTGCGCGTAGTGCTCGACGAGGAGGTCGTTGGGGATGCCCTGCTCACCGGCGCGCGTCCGGGTGAGGGGTGCCATGACGATGCGGTTGCGGAGGTGGAGTGCGCCGAGGTCGGCGGCTTCGAAGAGCTTCACGTGTCCGTTCAACCACGTGTTGCGCGGGGCAATTCCCCCGGCACGGCGGATCCTCAGCGACCGGGGCACACCAGCGTGCTCGAGCGGACCTGGCCCTCGGGGCGGATCACGGTGTGCTGCGAGAGTGGCTGGTGGCAGATCGGGCAGGGACGGTCGACAGTACGGTCGTCGACGCCCTCGACGCGTCCGGCACCGATCTGCGACGGACCCATCTTCTCGATGAGCGTGCGGTTCCAGCGGTCGTACCAGCTGCCGAAGCGACCCATGCTCCGTCCTTTCGTTCGTACACGAATCATTCTGCCACGAAGTACCTGCTCAGTCGAGTGCGTCGACGCGTCCGAGCAGCTCCGTCAGGTCGTCCTTCAGTCGCTCGAGCCGGTCGAGCGGCCAGCCGAGCCGGTCGGCCACCGCGACCGGGACGGTGCTCGCCCGCTCGCGGAGTGCTCGACCGGCCGTGGTGAGCGACACCTCGAGCTGGCGTTCGTCGGCCGCGCTGCGCTGCCGCCGGACGTAGCCGGATGCCTCGAGGCGCTTGAGCAGCGGGCTCAGTGTGGCGGAGTCGAGGCGGAGCTCCGCGGCGATCTCGCGCACCGAGCGCGGGTCGTGCTCCCACAGGGCGAGCATGACGAGGTACTGCGGGTGCGTCAGGCCCAGCGGGTCGAGCAGGTCGCGGTACAGGCCGATGACGCTGCGGCTCGTGGCGGCCAGGGCGAAGCAGAGCTGCCGGTCGAGGGCGAGGGGGTCGACGTCGGTCGCGGTCATGCCTCCACGGTACTTCGTCCACGAACGGATCGGGCGCCCGGTGCCGCGGTCGTGCACGGCACACGGACGGGAGGCCCGGTGCCGGTCTCGTGGACCGGCACCGGGCCTCCCGGCGGTGCAGTGGGGCTGGCGCCCCCGCGGACGCTCGACGCCTAGGCGCGGTGCGTCGGCGTGTGCCCCTCGTGCGGGTTCGCATCGGGCTCCACGTCGGCGGCGTGCGACCCGCGGTGCGCTCCGACTCCGGCCCCGGCGGTGGCACCGGCGACGGCGGGCTCGGCGCCGTGGCCGCGGTCGTCACCGGGGTGCGAGCGCTCGAGCTTGGCGCCCTCGACGTCGACGTCCGGCAGGATCCGGTCGAGCCACTTCGGGATCCACCAGGCGCTCTTCCCGAGCAGGTGCATGACCGCCGGGATGAGCAGCATCCGGACGACGAAGGCGTCGACCAGCACGCCGAACGCCAGGCCGAAGCCGATCGGCTTGATGGTCGAGGACTCCGAGAAGATGAAGCCCGCGAACACCGAGATCATGATGATCGCAGCTGCCGTGACGACCGCGCGACCGGCGTGCAGACCGCGTTGCACCGCGACCTTGGCCGAGGCGCCGTGCGCGTACGCCTCACGCATGCCGGACACCAGGAAGAGCTGGTAGTCCATCGCGAGCCCGAACAGGATGCCGATCTCGATGATGGGCAGGAAGCTCAGGATCGGCGCAGGGTCGTGCACGCCGAACACGGAGCCCAGCCAGCCGAACTGGTAGATGGCCGTCAGACCACCGAAGGACGCGAGCACGGACAGGATGAACCCGGCCGTCGCGGTGATCGGCACGAGGAACGACCGGAACACGACGATGAGGATGATCAGCGACAGGCCGACGACCACGACGAGGTAGAGCGGCAGCACGTTCGCGAGCTTCTCCGACACGTCGATGTTCGCGCTGGCGTTGCCCGCGACCCCGAGCGTCACCGTGCCGTCGTCGGTCTGCACGGTCTGCTCGCGCAGGTCCTTGACCAGGGTCTCGGTCGAGACGCTGTCCGGGCCGCCCGCGGGCTTGACCTGGAAGGCGATGATGTCGCGGTCGGACGACGCGCCGATCGGCAGGACGGCCTCGACGTCGTCGTTCTTCGCGAGCGCCTGGCCGATGGTGACCTCGGTCGCGGTGACGTCGTCCTTCGCGATCGCCTCCGGCAGGTCGGCCACGACGAGCAGCGGACCGTTCTGGCCGGCGCCGAACTCGTCCTCGAGCGCCTTGTACGCCTTGTACTGCGACGAGTCGGTGGCCTCGGAGGCACCGGTCGGCAGGCCGAGGCGCATCTGCGTGGCGGGGAGGGCGATCGTGCCGAGCACCGCGATGCCGGCGACGAGCGTGACGACCGCGCGCCAGGTCGACATCGGCTTGTTCGGCACCCGGACGGACCCGGTGTGCCCGATCTGCTGCCGCTCCTTCTTCCGGAGGATGCGCATGCCGAGCAGGGACAGCAGCGCCGGGGTGAACGACGTCGCGATGAGGATCGCGAACAGCACGGCGACGGCGCCGACGGTGCCCATCAGGCCGAGGAACGGGATCCCGGTGATGTTGAGCGCGAGCAGGGCCACGATGACGGTCGTGCCCGCGAAGACCACCGCGTTGCCGGAGGTGCCGTTGGCGAGACCGATGGACTCGTGGACGCCCATGCCGGCCTTCAGCTGCGTCCGGTGTCGGTTGAGGATGAACAGCGAGTAGTCGATGCCGACCGCCAGGCCGAGCATCACCCCCAGCACCGGCGTGACCGAGATGAACTCGACCAGGCTCGAGAACGAGAGCGACGCGAGGGTGGCGACGCCGACGCCGAGCACGGCGGACAGCAGCGGGATGGCGGCGCCGATGACCGTGCGGAGCATCAGGAAGAGCACGAGCGCGGCGATGATGACACCGACGATCTCGCCGGGGCCGAGGATCGACGGGACACCCTGCGCGATGTCGTTCGAGACGTACACCTCGACGCCGTCGATCTTCGCGCTCTCGGCCCGGTCGGAGATCTCCTGCTTGGTCTCCTGCGGCACCTCGAAGGTCGACTTCGTGAACTGCACGGTGCCGATCGAGGCAGCGCCGTTCGACGACACGAAGCGGATGTCCTTCGACAGGTCGAGCAGGTCGGACCCCTGCTCGAGCTCGCGCTCGTTGTCCTCGAGCTTCTTCGTGTTGTCGTCGATCTCCTGCTGGGCGTCGGCGATCTGCTCCTCGCCCGCGGTGATCTGCTGCTGCTGGGCGTCGATCTGCGCCTGGGCCTGCTCGAGCTGCTGCTGACCGGCCTGCGCGGCCGCACTGTTCGCGGCGGCGGCCCCGGCGGCCTGGGCCTGCGCCTCGGCCTGGGCCTTCTGCTGGTCGAGCTGCGCCTGCGCCTGCTCGATCTGCTGCTTGCCCGACTCCAGCTGGTCCTTCTGCTGGTCGAGCTGGGCCTGGCCGTCCTCGATCTGCTTGCGACCGTCCTCGATCTGCTGGCGCCCGTCGACGATCTTCTGCCGCTGCTCGTCGAGCTGGTCCTGCGTGGTGAAGCCGTCACGGACCTCCTTCACCCCGTCGAGGTCGGCGATCCCGTCCAGGAAGTCCTTGACGTCGGCCTGCTGCGTCGCGGTGAACGCCTTCCCGTCGGTCGTCTCGAAGACCAGCGTGCCGTTGCCACCGTTCGCCGACGGGAACTTGTCCGCCAGCTCGTCCTGCACCTGGCTCGTCTTGGTGTTCGGGATCGTGATGGACGAGGAGATCGTGCCCGCGAACAGGCTGTAGGTGAGCCCCGCGATGCCCATGATGACGATCCAGGCGATGATCACCAGCCAGTGGCGTCGTGCGGAGAACCGTCCGAGACGGTAGAGGAGACCGGCCATGCGGTTGCCCCGTCCTTTCGTGTCAGGTGCTGTGGTGGTGCGGGGTGCGCCGGTGGACCCCGGGGGGAGTGGTCAGGAGGCCGGCATGTAGCCGGAGCGGACGCTGTGCACGAGTCTGCTCAGCAGGGCGTCCCACGCGGTCAGTGACGCCGGGGTGAGCTCGGGGCCGTCGTGGGTGAGCCAGTGGTCGGCGATGACGACGATCCCGCTCATGAGCGAGTCGACGAGCAGTGCGGTGTCGAGCGGGTCGGCACCCGGGTGTCGCCGGGCGACCTCGTCGCGCAGCCGGTCGGTGACCCGCGAGAACGCGGTCTGGGTGAGGACCGCGGCCTTCGGGTCCTCCTTCCCCGGTTCACCGATGATCCGGTACATCCCGGAGATCGCCGGCGCCAGGTCGGCCCCGCGTGCGGCCGACTCGAGCTCCTCGAACATCGACGCGCGGCTGCCGTCACCGATCGGGGTCCGGGCCATGTCGGCCAGGAACCGGTCGATGATCACCGAGAGCTCCTGCTCGCACACCGCGAGCAGGACCTCGTCGAGCGACGCGAAGTGGTTGAAGACGGTCCGTCGCGCGATGTCGGCACGCGATGCCAGGTCGTCGACGCCGAAACCGCGTCCGCCGCGTTCGTCGACCAGGTCCCGCGCTGCCTGCAGGATCGCGGCACGGTGCTTCGCCTTGAGCGCGGCACGACGGTCGGTGGTGGTCACGTGTGCCAACACTAGGTGCATCGATGCACTCGGTGCACCTTCTCCGAGCGCTCCCTCAGGTTCGTCCCCCGGGCACGGAGGGTCGCGGGTCGATCCGGATGCGTCGGGTCGGAACACCGGTTCCGCACACCGGTTCCGGCTGCCAGACTGGGGGCTCGCGACCGCCGTACGAAGGAGTACCCATGACCGTCCGCCTGAGCCCGGAGACCCTGGACCGGATCGCCGCGAGCGGCGTCGCCGTGCCGAGCTACGACCGCGACGGGATCACCCCGGGGATCGTGCACTTCGGCGTCGGCGGCTTCCACCGTGCGCACCAGGCGATGGTGGTGGACCGGCTCCTGCAGCAGGGCGAGGCCCGCGAGTACGGCATCTGCGGTGTCGGTGTGCTCGAGCAGGACCGTCGCATGGCCGCCGCGATGGCGGAGCAGGGCGGCCTCTACACGCTCGTGCTCAAGCACCCGGACGGCACGCGGGAGTCGCGGGTCGTGGGCAGCATCGTCGAGTACCTGCTCGCGGTGGACGACCCGGACGCGGTCGTCGAGAAGATGGCGCACCCGGACACCAGGATCGTCAGCCTGACCATCACCGAGGGCGGCTACAACTTCGACCACGTCACGGGGGAGTTCGTCGCGGACGAACCGGGTGTCGCAGCGGACCTGCGCGGGGACGCCCCGCCGCGGACGGTCTTCGGCCTCGTGGTCGAGGCGCTCCGGCGTCGTCGCGACCGGGGTCTCGAGCCGTTCACGGTGATGTCGTGCGACAACATCCAGGGCAACGGGCACGTCGCTCGGCAGATGTTCACCGCCTACGCCCGCCTGCAGGACCCGGCCTTCGCGGCGTGGATGGGCGAGCACGTGTCGTTCCCGAACTCGATGGTCGACCGGATCACCCCGGTCACGACCGACGAGGACCGGGCGTGGGTCCGTGACGAGCTCGGCATCGAGGACGCCTGGCCGGTCGTCGCCGAGCCGTTCTTCCAGTGGGTGCTCGAGGACGACCACCCCGCCGGCCGCCCCCGGTACGAGGACGCCGACGTGCAGCTCGTCGACGACGTCGAGCCGTACGAACTGATGAAGCTCCGGCTCCTCAACGCCAGCCACCAGGGGCTCTGCTACTTCGGGTACCTGTCCGGGTACCGCTACGCCCACGAGGCCACGCAGGACGAGGCGATCGCCACCTTCCTCCGCCGCTACATGGCCGAGGAGGCGACCCCGACGCTCCACGCGGTCCCCGGGATCGACCTCGACGACTACACGGCGACGCTCATCGAGCGCTTCCGGAACCCCGAGGTCCGCGACACCCTCGCCCGGCTCTGCGCCGAGTCGAGCGACCGCATCCCGAAGTGGCTGCTCCCGGTGGTCCGCGAGAACCTCGCATCCGGAGGTCCCGTCGCGCTCTCGGCCGGCATCGTCGCCTCGTGGGCGCGTTACGCGGAGGGCACCGACGAGGACGGGCAGCCGATCCAGGTCGTGGACCGTCTCGCCGACCGGCTGACGGCGGCCGCGCGGCGGCAGGACGAGGACCGGCTCGCCTTCCTGCAGGACCGCCAGGTGTTCGGCGACCTGGTCGACGACGACCGGTTCGTCGCGGCGTACCGCGACGCGCTCGACGGGCTCCTGCAGGACGGCGCACACGCGACGGTCACGCGCCTGTCGCGCTCCTGACACGTCGCCCGCCGGACGGGAGGCGCGTGCGGACCCCGACCATGCGTCCCGGCTCCGCCACCACCGGACGGGAGGCGCGTGGTGGCACCGCCACGTGCCTCCCGTCCGACCGTGGCCGCGTCGCTCGCACGGCGGGACGCGACGTGCAGGTGGATCGCGGGCGGGGTCGGCATGCTCGTCAGCGTGCGGACGACGAGGACGACCCTGGCCACGATCGCGGCGGTGGCCGCGCTGACGCTCGCCGGGTGCAGCGGCAGTGGTGGTGGCGACCCCTCGGGCACGGCGGGCGGCGCTCCGACGGCGACCACGACGCCGGTACCGACACCGACACCGACCGCGACCGCGGACGCGGCGACGTCCCGCGCGTTCGCCGCGCTCGAGGAGCGGGACGACGCCCGGATCGGCGTCGTCGCGATCGACACGGCGGACGGCAGCAGCGTCGGGTACCGGGCGGACGAGCGGTTCGCCTTCGCCTCGACGAACAAGGCGTTCATCGCCGCGGCGGTCCTCGACGCGTCGAGCGGCGAGGACCTCGACGAGGTCGTGCACTACGGACGGGGCGACCTGCTCGAGTACGCACCCGTCACGAGCCGGCACGTCGACGAGGGCATGACGGTCCGGGCGCTCGTCGACGCGGCGGTGCGCGAGAGTGACAACACGGCTGCGAACCTGCTCGTGGAGCGGCTCGGCGGGGTGGGCGGTGTGTCGCGGTGGCTGCGGGGGATCGGGGACGACGTGACCCGGGTGGACCGCGTCGAGCCCGACCTCAACACGGCGGTCCCGGGTGACCCGCGGGACACGACGACCCCGGCGCAGTCGGCGAGCGACCTGCGGGCGGTGCTCGTGGGCGACGCGCTGGACGCCGGGGACCGCGAGCTGCTGCGGTCGTCGATGTCGGGGACGACCACCGGTGACGGCACGATCCGGGCGGGCGTCCCCGGGGGCTGGTCGGTCGCGGACAAGACCGGGACCGCCTCGTACGGGGTGCGCAACGACATCGCCGTCGTCCGGCCGCCGGGCCGGGATCCCGTCGTGCTCGTCGTGTTCACGGCGCACGAGCGGGCGGACGCGGAGCCGTCCGACGCCCTGGTGGCCGCGGCGACCCGACTGGCGGTGCAGCGGATCGTCTGACGGACACCCGCAGGGCGTTGCTCAGCGCGGGAGCGTCGTGGCCCAGCGCCCGAGCACGTCCCACACCTGGTCGCGGACCTCGGGCGCGGAGAGCACCACGTCGTGCAGGGCCCCGTGCAGGCGCCGGACGGTCACCTCGGCGCCGAGCGACAGGGCCCGGTGCGCGACCACGTCCACGTTGAGCGCGACGTCGGCGCGCGTCATCGCGTCGTCCCACCGCGGCTGCAGCATGCTCTTGTCGCTGAGCAGCACGAGGGTCGGCACCGCGATGCCGAGCCCCTGCGCGACCCGTTCCTGCCCGGCGAACACCGCGGCGAGCCACCCGGGGTGCAGGGCGAAGCCCCGTTCGGGCCGCCAGCGCTGGTCGTAGGTCCACGACCCCTCGCCCGTGGCGGACACCGTCCGCGTCGCGAAGCCCGGGTCGACCGCGGGCATCGGCGCGAGCGGGTTCCGCTTCGCTCCGAGCTTGATCACCGGCGTGACGAGCGCCCGGCCGAGTGCACTCGCCTGGAACTCGAGCCACGGGCTGTTCAGCACCAGGCCGTCGACGAGGTCGGGGTGCCGCGCGGCCCAGAGCGCCAGGGTCAGCCCGCCGGTGGAGTGCCCCATCGGGACGAGTCGTCGGCGCGGACCGCCGTGGTGCTCGGCGGCGATCGCGTCGAGGGCGGCACCGATGTCCTCGTCGTACACGGCCAGGTCGTCGACGAACCCGGGCGTCTGGTGTGGGCGGAGGCTCCGGCCGTACTTCCGCAGGTCGAGGGCGTGGAAGCGCGCTCCGAGCCGCTCGAGGTGCTCCGCCAGCTCCACCTGGAAGAAGTAGTCGGACCAGCCGTGCACGTACAGCACGTCCACGCCGTGCAGGGGGCCGCGGGCGTGCAGCAGCAGGTCGTTCGGTGACCGCCGGCGCCGCACCAGGGTCGCGACGACCGGTCCCTCACCGTCCTCGCCGAGCGGGAGCTCGAGGCGCTCGAAGGAGGCCCCCAGCACGTCCTCGTGCCACCGTCCGGTCCCCATCCCCCGAGCGTACCGACGAGCGCACGGTCACGACGCGGTCACGGTCGGGTCACGGGACGGTGACGGCGGGAGCCCCTGCGGTAACGATCCGTACCGACTCGGTCCTTTCCCAGCGGTCGTGCCGGTTCTGCCCGGGGAACCCCGGGCAGACGTCCGAACAGCGTTGGGAGGGTCACCCGACGCCTCCGGACGACGGGGGCGGGACGACGAGGGGGAGACATGACGATGCGACGTGCGACCGGGGCAGCCCTGGGCTTCGTCGGCGGCAGCGTGCTGGCGGGGCTGCTGGTCGGGGTCGGGGTGACACCGGTGCTCGCGGTGGCCGGCGTGGGGACGACCTCGGCGATCGACCTGTTCGACTCGATGCCGGAGTACATCGAGATCGGTGACCTGCCCGAGCGCAACGAGATCTGGGCGTACCAGGGCGGACAGCCCGTGCACCTGGTCGACGTGTGGGACCAGAACCGCCAGGAGCTGTCGCTCGACCAGATCAGCGACACCCTCGAGCACGCCGCGATCGACGGCGAGGACAAGCGCTTCCGCGAGACGGGCGGCGTCGACCCGACGAGCCTGGTGCGGTCGGTCGCGAGCGTCATCGCCTCCGGCGGGCAGGGCGGGTCCGGTGGCTCGACCATCACGATGCAGCTCGTGCGGAACATCAAGATCCAGCAGGCGAGCGAACTGCCGACCGCCGAGGAGCGCGAGGCCGGCTACCGCGACGCGACGAAGAAGAGCCCGGAGCGCAAGCTCGCCGAGGTGAAGCTGGCGATCGGACTCGCGAAGGAGTACTCGAAGGACGAGATCCTCGCCGCCTACCTGAACATCGCGTACTTCGGCGACCAGACCTACGGTGTGCAGGCAGCCGCGCAGCGGTACTACGGCAAGGACGCCTCCGACCTGACCCCGGCCGAGGCCGCGTCGCTGATCGCCATCGTGCAGTGGCCCGAGCGCCGCGACCTGTCGACGCCCGAGCACCACGCCGACAACCAGGCGCGGCGGGACGTCATCCTCCGCTCGATGCACGAGCAGGGGCACCTGGGCGACGCGGACCTCGCGACGGCGCTCGCGTCCCGTCCGGCCGACTACGTCCGCCTCACGGCGCCGCAGCAGGGGTGCGAGTCGGCGGTGCGCGGCGCGGAGTTCTTCTGCGCGTACGCCGAACAGGTGGCGAAGGAGCTGCCGCAGCTCGGCGCCGACCCCGGTGCCCGCGCCGCCGCGTGGCGCACGGGCGGGTACCGGGTGCAGACCACCCTCGACCTCGACCTCAACACCCAGCAGAAGGACCTGCTCGCCCTGCACGACCCGGCGACCGAGAGCCGGCTCGCCCTCGGTGCGACGCTCGACACCGTCGAGGCGGGCACCGGTCGCGTGCTGACGATGGCGCAGAACAAGGACTTCGACCGGTCGGCCGACGCACCGGCGACGGCGACCTCGCTCAACTACGCCACCGACGAGTCGAACGGCGGCTCGAAGGGGTTCCAGGTCGGCTCGACCTACAAGATGTTCACGCTGCTGCAGTGGCTCGAGTCCGGCCGGAGCCCCGACACGGTGGTGGACGGGACGCGGAAGGCCCGGGCCACGTGGACGCAGTGCGGGCAGCGGGTCACGCTGGACACCCCGTACGACCCGAAGAACGACTCGCCGGGGCAGACCGGGCCGTACTCGGTCCGCGCGGCGACGGCCCAGTCGGTGAACGCGGCCTACGCGGACATGGCGTCGCAGCTCGATCTCTGCGACATCCGCGACACCGCCGCGCGACTGGGCGTCCACCCGGCGACGGGTGGGGAGCTACCGGCGAACCCGGCGGCGATCCTCGGGACGACGAGCATCGCCCCGCTGACGATGGCGGCCGCCTACGCCGGGATCGCGAACGGCGGCGTGTACTGCGCCCCGGTCGTCGTCGACCAGGTCACCGGGCCGGACGGGACGGCCCTCGGCGGGCAGCCGCGGTCCTGCACGCAGGCGGTGTCGGCGTCGGTCGCGGCCGAGGCGTTCGCGGTGATGCAGGGTGCGTTCCGCGGCGGCACGGCGTCGGGTGGGCAGACCCTCGACGGGGCGACGCTGTTCGGCAAGACGGGCACGACCGACGCGGCGGACCAGATCTGGCTCGTCGGCGGGACCTCGCGGGCGGTGACCGCGTACTGGCAGGGCAACACCGACGGCGGGAAGACGAACCTGCGGTACGTGGGGAGCGGCCAGGGCGGCACCTACGCCGGGTCCCGGGCGGACGTGTGGCGGCAGGCACAGACGGCGGTGAACGCGGCGCTGCCCGCCGGCTGATCGTCCGCTGCGGAGCGACCCCGTGACGGACGGAAGGCGCGGTGCCAGCCGGCACCGCGCCTTCCGTCCGCACGCGGGTCGCTACGAGACCTTCTTGCTGTCCTCGAGCCAGCCCGCGAGCTTCGTCATGTAGTCCGCCTGCGACGCGTAGTCGAGCGCCGGGAAGGTCCAGCTGTGGACCTGGCCCGCCTCGAGCGCGGCGTTGACGGCGAAGGTCGGCTGCTTCTCGAGGTCCGCGACCTGGTAGCCCTGCTGCGACAGCAGGAGCACGTCACCGGTGATCTGCCCCGCGTTCTCCCACGAGTAGACGCCCCAGTAGAAGCCCTTCGGCTTCGGGTCCACGAAGTCGACACCGAACGACGAGTACATCTGCAGGCTCGGCTCGTCGCTCGGGCGGGTGACGTACGCGCCGGAGCCGTCGGCGAACATCGACACCACGGAGACGTCGCTCGACTTCGCGGCCTGCTCGAGCTCGTCCTCGGCCGCGTCGAAGCGGTCCTCGGCGGCCTGGACCTTCGCCTCGGGGGCGCCGAGCGACTCGGCCAGGTCGGCGATGGTCTCGATGACGTCCTCGCCCTTGCCGCCCCACTTCACCTGGACGACGGGTGCGATCGCCTCGACCTGCTGCTGCTGCTCCTTGTCCTTGAAGCCGTAGCCGGGCTGGGTCGTGTCGAGCGTGCCCTGCTCGTCCTTCGGGTACACCGACGTGACGACGAGATCGGGCTTCAGGGCCGCGAGCTCCTCGAGGTCGATGTCGCCGTACGCCTCGCCGAGCTGGGTGATGCCGTCGGTGTCGAGGTCGGCGAACCGCTTGTCCTTCGCCATCGTCAGCTGGCCGAAGGTGCCGACCGGGCGCAGCCCGTACTCGATGAACGAGATGGCGACGTCGTTGAGGACGACGACGCGCTTCGGCGTGCTGTCGGTCTTGACGGTCGTGCCGGTGGCGTCCTCGTACGACCAGGGGCCCGAGGCGGCCGAACCTGTGCCGGCGGTGTCGCCGGAGCCGGCTTCGTCGTTCGCACCGGAGCAGCCGGTGAGGAGGAGGGCCGAGACGGCCACGGAGGTCACGAGGGCGGCGCGCAGGGAGCCGCGGCGGGGGATCTTCACGTTAGGAGAGCCTAACCTAACTCTGAGAGACCCGCCAGCATCGGACGCGAACACGGACCCGGACCGGCGGCGGTCAGGCGCGTGGTGCCTCGTGCTCGTCCGCCTCGTGCTCGTCCGCTTCGTGCTCGTCCGCTTCGGGCACGATCATCGGCGCGCCGGTGACCGGGTCCGGCACGACGCGGGCGTGCAGCCCGAAGGCGGTCTGCAGCACGGCGGGTGTCAGGACGTCCTGCGGCGTGCCGTCGGCGACGACACCGCCGTCGTGCAGCACGACGAGCCGGTCCGAGTACCGCGCCGCGAGCGTCAGGTCGTGCAGCACCATCACGACGGTCGACCCCTGCTCGCGGTTCAGGCGCCGCACGAGCCGGAGCACGTCGAGCTGGTGCGCGAGGTCGAGGTACGTCGTCGGTTCGTCGAGCAGCAGGGTCTCCGCCTGCTGCGCCACCACGAGCGCGATCCAGGCGCGCTGCCGCTGGCCGCCGGACAGGCTCGCGACGTCGCGGTGCGCGACCTCGGTCAGCCCGGTCGCCGCGATGGCCTGCTCGGCGACGTCGGCGTCGTCGGCCGTCCACGGCTTCGCCCACGACTGGTGCGGGTTCCGTCCGCGCATCACGAGGTCGAGGACACTCGTGCCGGCGGGAGCCACCGGCGTCTGCGGCAGGATCGCGAGCCGCCGGGCGACGGCGCGGTTCGGCTCCCGGCGGATGGGGGAGCCGTCCAGCAGCACCTCGCCCGACCGTGGCTTCAGCACGCGGCCGAACGCCTTGAGGAGCGTCGACTTCCCGCACCCGTTCGCGCCGAGGAACGTCGTCACCGTCCCGCGCTCGATCCGCAGGTCCAGGTCGCGGAGGACGGGGTCGCGGTCGTAGCCGACGGACAGTCCGCGGGCCTCGAGGACGGGAGGTACGGTGCCGGTCGAGGCGCCGCCCGCGCTCCGGTCGGTGGTCGCGTCCGGTGCGCCCGCGGTCCTGCCGTCGGTCGTGGTGGCGGTCATCGGGACATCTCCTTGCGGTGGCGGACGAGGAGCCAGATCAGGTACGGGGCCCCGACGACGGTGGTCACGATGCCGACGGGCACCTGCCACGGGAAGGCGGAGCGCGCGAGCAGGTCGGCGCCGAGGACGAGGACCGTCCCGAGCGCCCCCGCGAGCAGCAGTGGCGGACGGTTCGTCCCGGCCAGCCGCAGGGCCACCTGGGGGACGACGAACGCGACGAAGCCGATCGGTCCGGCGGCGGCGACGGCGGCGGCGGTGAGGACGACCGCGAGGGCGAGGACGAGCAGCCGGTGGCGCTGCACGCCGAGTCCGACGCCGGTCGCGACCTCGTCGCCGAGCTGCCCGATGCCGAGCGCGGCGCTGGTGGCGAGGGCGATCGGGACGCAGACCGCTGCGACGAGCAGGAGCGGCCAGACCGTCGTCCACGAGGTGCTCGACAGGCTGCCGACGAGCCACTGCGACGCCGCCGTGGCGACGGTGATCTTCGCGCGGACGAGCAGGTAGCTGGTCACGGCGTCGAGCGTCGCGCTCACCCCGATGCCGACGAGCACCAACCGGTAGCTCTGCACGCCGCCCCGCCAGCCGAGGCCGTACACGGCGGCCGCGGCGACGAGCGCCCCGATCGTCGCCGCCACCGGGATGCCGCCGCTCAGGACGACCGCCGACACCGAGTAGGTGCCACCACCGAGCACGATCGCGGCGACCGCGCCGACGCTCGCTCCCGAGGTCACGCCGATGATGTCCGGCGTGCCGAGCGGGTTCCGGGTCACCGTCTGGGTCAGCGCGCCGGCCGTCCCGAGCACCAGGCCGACCAGGGCGCCGGTGAGCACGCGGGGGAGCCGGAGCGTGGTGACGATGAAGCCCTCGGGGCCGTCCTCGGCGCCGAGCAGTGCGCGGACGACGGTGCCCGGCGCGATGAACGTGCTGCCGACCGCGACGCCGAGCACCACCAGGGCCAGGGCGACGGCGAGCGAACCGACCGTCCAGCCGAGCACCCGCGGACGCCAGGCGAGTCCGACCGGGCCGATCCGGACACCACGGCGACCGGCGGGCGGACGGCCCGTGCCGGACGGTACCGCGCGCTCGGCCTCGAGCCGTCCGTCCGTGGCGGCGCTCACAGGGACACCAGCGATCGGCGACGGGCGACGGCGACGAAGACCGGACCGCCGAGCACGGCGAGCACGATGCCGACCTCGACCTCGGAGAACCCGCCGACCAGTCGGCCCACCACGTCGGCGACGAGCACGAGTGCAGCGCCGACGAGTGCCGACACGGGGAGCGTCCAGCGGTGCCCGGTCCCGACCAGGGCGCGGGCGACGTGCGGCACCGTGAGGCCGACGAAGCCGATCGGTCCGGCGGCGGCGGTGGCACCGGCCGCCAGGAGCGTGATGCCGCCGAGCCCGACGAGCCGGGCGACGAGCACGTTCTCGCCGAGGCCCTTCGCCAGCTCGGCGCCGAGCCCCAGGGCGTCGAGGGCGCGGGTGTTCCAGACCGCGAGCACGGCGCCGACGAGCAGGAACGGTGCCGCGGCCACGAGTACGTCGAGCTGCCGGGAGGCGAGCGACCCGACCACCCACAGGCGGTAGGCGTCGAGGGAGTCCTGGTCGGTCAGGACGATGAACGACGTGATCGCCCCGAGCAGGGCGGAGACGGCGGCCCCGGCCAGGGCGAGGGGCACGGGGCTCGCGGTGCCGCTGCCGGCGACGGTCACCGAGAACACGACGACGCTCGCGACGACGGCCCCGACGAGGGCGAACCAGACGGTGGCCCCGGTGCTCGTCACCCCGAAGACGTACACGCCGAGCACGACCGCGAGCCCGGCGCCGGAGGAGACGCCGAACAGCCCGGGGTCGGCGAGCGGGTTCCGGGTGTGGCCCTGCATGAGGAGCCCGGCGATGCCGAGCGCTGCGCCGACGGCGGCCCCGATCAGGGTGCGCGGGATGCGGGAACCCCAGACGACGGCCTCGGCGGTGCTCGACCCGCTGCGCGTCAGCCCCGCGAGCACCTGGTCGACGCCGAGCCGGTTGCTCCCGAGGAGCATGCTCGCGACCGCGGCGACGACGAGCGCGACGACCAGGGCCACGACCACCAGCAGCCGACGACGGACGGCCCGGCGGTGCACGCCGTCGGCACGCGGCGGGGCCTCGCTCCGGGCAGCCCGGTCGGGCGTCAGGACGGTTTCGGGGGATGGCACGCAGGCCAGCTTAGGGTAGCCTTCCCTTCATGGCGAAGATCCCGCGGCTCATGCCCGAGGCACCCCGGCTCTTCCGTGCTCGGGTGCTCCGCTCCGTCCGGCACACCCCGTCGGTGCAGCGGGTCACCGTGACGGGCGACGACCTGCACGAGTTCCCGTTCCTCGGGTTCGACCACTGGTTCCGCCTGTTCGTGCCGCGCCCCGACCAGGACGCCTTCCGGATGCCCGACCTGGACGGTCGCCGCTGGTGGCCGTCGTTCCTCGCCATCCCCGAGGACGTCCGTCCCCACTGCGCGAACTACACGGTCGCGGCCTTCCGTCCCGAGGTCGGCGAGCTCGACGTCGACTTCGTCGTGCACTGCGACGCCGACGGCGAGCCCGAGGGCCGCGCGGCGATCTGGGCCTGCGGTGCCCGTCCCGGCGACGAGCTCGCGATGCTCGACCAGGGCTGCATCTTCGACTGCCCGGACGACGCCGGCGAGGTCGTCGTCGCCGCCGAGGAGACCGGCCTGCCCGCCGTCGTCGGCATCGCGGCGTCGCTGCCGCGCGACGCCGTCGGCCGCATCATCCAGGAGGTCCCGACCGCCGCCGACGTCCGCGTGCTCGACGCCCCGGTCGGTGTCACGGTGACGTGGATCGTCCGGGCGGACACCGAGCACGACGTCCCCGGACGCGCGGCGCTCGCCGAACTGCAGCGGTACGTGCCCGCCGACGACCGTGGGTACGCCTTCGTGGTCGGGGAGTCGCGGCTCGCGACCGAGGGCCGGCGACACCTGCACCGTGCCGGTCTGCCGAAGACCCGGATCACCTTCTCCGGGTTCTGGAAGCACGACGCGCGCCAGGTCGTCCCCGCCTGACCGTCCCCGCGTAGCGTGCGGGCATGAGCAGTCGACTGAGCGAACTCGTGCTGAACTGCCGCGACCCCGAGGCGTTGTCGCGCTTCTGGTGCGCGGTCCTGGACTACGTCGAACTCGGGAAGGACGACGACGGCATCGAGATCGGGCCCGCATCGGGCTTCGGCGGCGCGACCCCGACGATCATCCTCAACCGGGTCGAGCACGCGCCGACCCAGACCCTGCGGCTCCACCTCGACCTCTCGCCGGTCGATCGCGACCAGGAGGCCGAACTCGAGCGGCTGCTCGCGCTCGGTGCCCGACCCGCAGACGTCGGACAGACCGGCGAGGAGTCCTGGCACGTGCTGCAGGACCCCGAGGGGAACGAGTTCTGCCTGCTGCGGACGCGGCTCGACCCGCTCTGACCTGCCCTCGCGCCGCCCGTTCCTTCCCAAGACAGGCGCGATGCAATGCGATCTCGGGCGTACCTGGTCGTTCAGGAGCACCAGGCACGCCCGCTTCGACCAGGGACGCCCGCTTCGACCAGGCACGCCCGCGTCCACCAGGGACGCACGGTCCGACCAGGCGCACGACGGACGGGAGGCACGGTGCCAGCTGGCACCGTGCCTCCCGTCCGTCGACGCGGAGCGTCTAGCCCTTGAGGCCCGAGCCCGTCACGCCCTCCACGATCTGCCGCTGGAAGACCAGGTAGAGGATGATCAGCGGCAGTGCCGCGAGGATCGCGCCGGCCTGGATGTCGGCGTAGCGCTGCCCGAAGCTGCCCTGCACCGTGGCGAGCCCGACCGGGATCGTCATGAGGTCCGGGTTCGACAGGACGAACAGCGGCAGGAGCAGGTTGTTCCACACCCCGACGAAGGTCAGGATCGCGACCGCGGCGATCACCGGACGGGACAGCGGCATGATCACCGACCAGTAGATCTTCCACATGCCCGCACCGTCGATGCGCGCCGCCTCCTCGAGCTCCTTCGGGATGCCGTCGAAGAACTGCTTGAAGATGAAGACCGCGATCACGGCCGGCACCTGCGGGAAGATCACCGACCAGTACGTGTTGAGCAGGTTGACCGCGTTGAGCTCCTGGAAGATCGGGATGATCAGGACCTGCGTCGGGATCATGATGCCCAGGATGATGAGCAGGAACGCGACGTTCCGGCCGCGGAACGCCAGACGGGACAGCGCGAAGGCCGCCATCGAGGCGAACAGCACCGTCAGTGCCGTGGTGACGAGGCTCGTCACGCCGCTGGCGAGGTACCAGTTCCAGATGTCGCCGGACCGGAACAGCGACGCGTAGGAGTGCAGCGTCGGGTTCCAGTTCGACAGGATCGCGTTCGCGCCCAGGGCCGCGACCCCGTTGTCGGACAGTGACGTCTTCAGGGCGAACAGGCTCGGGATGAGCCAGATGATCGCGAACACCGTCAGGATGATCGCGGCGGCGGTGTTGAAGCCCTTGCCGGAGACGCCGATCTTCGCCGCGTTCGCGGGAGCGGCTGCCGAGACGCCGGAGCGCAGCTTCCGCGGACGCGACGTGGTGATGCTCTCGGTGGCGGTCATGTCAGGCCCCGATCTCTCGCTTGGCGGCAGCGCGCTCGACGAGCTGCCGGATGACCGCGATCGCGACGATCACGATGAACAGGAGCACCGACGCGGCGGACGCGGCGCCGAGACGGTTGTCGGTGAAGCCGACGCCGGTGATGAGCTGCAGCGAGACCTGGGTCGAGATGCCCGGGCCGCCGTTCGTCATCAGGTACACCTGGTCGAAGATCTTCAGGCTCGCGATGATCTGCAGCAGGATGACCAGCGTCGTCGTGCGGCCGAGCAGCGGCAGCGTGATCGACTTGATCTGCTGCCAGCTGGACGCACCGTCGACCGCGGCGGCCTCGTACAGCTCGCGGGGGATCTCCTGCAGGCCGGCCAGGTACAGCACGAAGTTGAAGCCGAGGGTCCACCACACGGTGGCGATCGCGACGCCGATCATGGCCGTGTTCGGGCTCGCGAGCACACCCGCACCCGGGGTCAGGCCGATCGCCTGCTGGATCGAGGCGAAGAGGCCCGTCGCCGGGGTGAAGATGAACACCCAGATGAGCGAGATCGTCGCCGACGGCAGGATGAACGGCAGGAAGAACGCCAGGCGGAAGAACCACTGCCCGCGGTTCATCCGGTTCGTCAGCACGGCGAAGACGAAGGCCAGGATCACCAGCGGCGGCGTCGTGTAGAGCGTGAACTGCAGGGTGTGCCAGAGCGACGACCAGAAGTCGGCGCGACCGAGCATCTCGGCGTAGTTCGCGAAGCCCGCGAAGCTGCCGAGCCCGGTGCGGACGGTCGAGGTGTTGAAGAAGCTCGTGACGATCATCCAGACCGTCGGACCGAGCAGGAAGGCCAGGTAGAACAGGCCGAAGGGCGCGAGGAAGAGCCAGCCGGTGCGGCCCTGTCCCCGGTTGGTGGAGTTCACGCGGGGGCGCGTGCCACGGGTGACCGCGGCGGCGTCCGTGGGTCGGGTGAGAACTGGTGCAGCGGTCACGTCATCGTGCCTTTCGCGCGGTGTTCACGTCGGTCGTCGGGGAGGCGTGCCCGGTCACAGCGGGCTCGGGGTGTTGAGGTAGGTGGCGAGCTGGTCCTTGATGGCCGCGAGCGCCTGGGCGGGGGAGCTGCTGCCCTGCTGCACCAGTGCGAGCTGGGCGCCGACGGTGTTCTCGAAGGTCGAGCCCGATCCGCCGTACCAGGCGGGGTCGTCGAAGACGGCGGACTCGGCTGCCGAGGCGTAGTTGGACTGCGGCTTCAGGTCCTTGAACGCGGTGCTGTCGAACGTGGGCATGTACGCGGGGACGTGCCCGCCCTCGGCCCAGGTCAGGCTCTGCTCGAGCATCTGCTTGATGAAGAGCATGTGCGCCTTGCGCTGCTCGGGCGTCCGGTCCTTCCGCGGCAGGATGAACGTGTGCGAGTCGGCCTGCGTCGCCGGCTTGTCGAACAGCTGCGGGACGGGGACCATGCCGAACTTCAGCCCCTTGATGGACTGCGCGGTGCTGATCTCCCACTCGCCCTGCATGAAGAAGCCCGCCTTGCCGGTGAACATCAGCGTCTGGGCGGTGGCGTAGTCGAGCCCCTTGTTCAGCCAGCCCTCCTTCACCCACTTCTGGGTCATGTCGGTGACCTTCGTGTACGCGTCCTCGTTGACGGTGAGCTTCGCGCCCCCGTCGCTGATGAACGGCGTCGCGCCGTCGATCTGGTTGTACATCGACCAGAAGAAGCGCCACGGGGTCGCGACCTCGCTGACGTTCGCGACGTTGAGCGCGGTGCCGCCGGTGACCTTCGCGACGGCGGCCAGCGCGGCCTCGAAGTTCTCGAGCCCGTTGAGGTCCTTCAGGTTGCCGTCGGAGTCGATGAGCCCGGCCTTCTGGCACACGTCAACGTTGTAGAAGAGCACGAAGGGGTGCGTGTCGAGCGGCACGCAGATGTTCTTGCCGTCGGTCTTCTGCGCGGTCCAGGCCTTCTGGTTGAAGTCGCTGGCGCTCAGGCCGACGCTCGCCAGGTCGTCCTCGGTGATCGGGTCGAGCAGCCCGCCGTCCCAGAGCGGCTTCGCACGGGTCAGGTGGGCGATCGCGACGTCCGGCGGCTTGTTCCCGACGGTGGCCAGTGTGACCTTCGAGTAGTACGGGTTGCCCCAGGCGAACGTCGTCGCCTGCAGCGAGGACGGCCCGCCGTGCTGCTTCGCGTAGCCGGCCTCCATCGTCTGCATACGGACACCGTCGCCACCGCCGAAGAGGTTCCAGAAGACGAGGGTCTCGGGGTTCAGCGGGGCACCGGCGACGCCGGCGGCGAGCGGGCTCGAGCACGCGGCGAGGGGGAGGACCGCGGCGCCGGCGGCTGCACCGGCGAGCAGGGTCCTGCGGGTGAAGGCACCGCCGCGGGACTGCGGGGTGGGTACGGCTGGTCGGATCGGCATGGCATCACTCCATCGGGACGGGCCGAGCGGAGCGGTCGTTGCTCCGTGAGCGCTCACAGTAGCGGCAGGTCCGGGGGTGCGCCACCCCTTTCGTGAAGGTCACGACCGGGGCGCGTCCCCGCTTCCCCATCCGCCCGGAACCCGCTAGCGTTCATGGGGACGTGAGCGCTCACTTTCGTTCCGGGCCGATCACGTCGCACCACGAGCCCCCACGCTGATCAAAGGAGATCCATGCCTCGCACACACCTCGTCCTCGACGCCGCGTTCACCGTGGGGCCGGTGCGCCGTCGCCTGTTCGGTGGGTTCGTCGAGCACCTCGGGCGCCACGTCTACGACGGCATCCACGAGCCGGCACACGAGACCGCCGACGAGCACGGCTTCCGCAAGGACGTCATCGACCTCGTCAAGGAGCTGAACGTCTCCGCGATCCGCTACCCCGGTGGCAACTTCGTCTCCGGCTACAAGTGGGAGGACGGCGTCGGGCCCGTCGAGCAGCGCCCCCGTCGCCTCGACCTCGCCTGGCACTCGACCGAGACCAACGAGGTCGGCCTGCACGAGTTCCAGCACTGGCTCGACGCGGTCGACTCCGAGCTCATGCTCGCCGTGAACCTCGGCACCCGCGGCACGCAGGAGGCCATCGAGCTCCTCGAGTACGCGAACATCGACGCCGGCACCGCGCTCAGCGAGTACCGCCGCTCGAACGGCCGCCAGGAGCCCTTCGCCATCACGATGTGGTGCCTCGGCAACGAGATGGACGGCCCGTGGCAGCTCGGCCACAAGAACGCCGAGGACTACGGCAAGCTCGCCGCCATGACCGCGAAGGCCATGCGACAGATCCAGCCCGACCTCGAGCTGGTCGCCTGCGGTTCGTCCGGCGCCTCGATGCCGACGTTCGGCGAGTGGGAGCGCACGGTCCTCGAGCACACCTACGACGACGTCGACTACATCTCGGCGCACGCCTACTACGAGGAGGACGGCGACATGTCGACGTTCCTCGCCTCGGGCGTCAACATGGACCACTTCATCGACACCGTCACCACCGCGGCGGACCACGTCAAGGCGCACAAGAAGTCGGACAAGCGCATCGACATCTCGTTCGACGAGTGGAACGTCTGGTCGATCAGCAAGTGGAACGAGCAGCAGAAGACCTTCGAGCTGCAGGACTGGCCGGTCGCGCCGCGCCTGCTCGAGGACGTCTACACCGTCGCGGACGCCGTCGTCGTCGGTGGGCTCCTCATCTCGCTGCTCCGGCACGCCGACCGCGTCGCGTCGGCGAGCCTCGCGCAGCTCGTCAACGTCATCGGCCCGATCATGACCGAGCCCGGCGGCCCGGCCTGGCGCCAGACGACGTTCTTCCCGTTCTCGCTCACCTCGAAGCTCGCGAACGGCACGTCGCTGCAGGTCAAGGCCTCGGGTGACACGGTCGACGGCGGCAAGTACGGCGAGGTCCCCGTGGTCGACTCCGCCGCGACGGTCGAGGACGGCAGGGCAGCGGTCTTCCTGGTGAACCGTCACCAGACCGAGTCGACGACCGTCACGATCGACCTGGCCGGCATCGGCGCCGACGGTGACGTCCGCGCGGAGGGCATCTGGGACGACGACGTGCACGCCGTCAACGACCTCGAGGGCCGCGAGCGCGTCGGACTCCGCACGAACGAGACCGTCCGTCGCGAGGGCGACACGATCACGATCGAGCTGCCCCCGGTCTCCTGGACCGCGGTGTCGATCGGCTGACCCGACCGCCGACCACGGTCGGCGCACGAACGCCTCGGCGAGCGCTCCGGTGAGCGTCGAGTGAGCACGGAGGGCACCGGCCCGCGCGAGCGGACCGGTGCCCTTCGCTCGTGCCGGAGCGTGCCGGAGCGGGCTGGAGCGGGCTGGAGCGGGCCGGACGGGAGGCGCGGTGCGGTACCGCCACGGACCTCCCGACCCGGGACGTGCCGGACGTCAGGCGCGGCGCGGTCCGGCCGTGAGCCTCCCGTCCGCCGCTCGGTCAGTCCGCGGACGGCCGCATGTCGTAGGTGACCCACGGGGTCGCCGCGGCGACGCGGTCGTAGACCGCCCGCGCGGTCGCGTTGTCCTCGGCGGTGATCCAGCGGACGACGCTCGCGCCCTCGGCAGCGGCGGTGGCCGCCGCCTCGTGCAGCAGTGCCGTCGCGACGCCGCGCCCCCTGGCGTCGGGAGCCGTGAACAGGTCGTCGAGGTACAGGCCGGTCGTCGCCGACGACGGGCGGGCGAACCGTCGGAGGTCGGCGAACCCGAGCAGGTGGCCGTCGGCGTCCTCGGCGACCAGGCCGGTCAGCCCGTGTGCACCCGTCGACACCCACTGCCAGGTGGTCCGGACGGCCTCGGTGTCCTCCGGCAGCCGGTAGAACGCGCGGTAGCCGGCGTACAGGGCCTGCCACGCAGCGGCGTCCGTCGACCGCACCGGACGGATGCGCACGACCGCGGCGCGCGCTCGGGACCGGATGTCCGTGATCACGGCGGTCTTCGCGTCGGCGTAGGCGTTCGTGTCGTCCCACGACCGCTCCATCAGCGCACGCTTGGTGTCCTCGTACCGCTGCCGGTCGGTGTCGTCGCGGCGGAGCTGGTCGCGGAGCAGCAGGTAGTCGTCGAGCTCGGCAGCGCCGTGCTCGTACACGTGCACGTGCGCGTCGCGCTCGGGCGTGCGGACGAGGCGGTGCCCGGGCTCGCGTACCCGGAGCTCGTACCCGGCGGCGAGCAGCGGGGTGAGGTACGCGGCCTCGTCGGTGACGTCCGGCACGGCGACCGCGACGTCGACGATCGGCTTCGCGGCGAGTCCCGGCACGGACGTCGAGCCGATGTGCTCGATCGTGACGTGCTGGCCGTCCAGGGCGTGGGCGATCCGTGCGCGGTGCTCCTCGTAGCGGGCGGACCAGGCGGGATCGTGGTCCTGGAGCCCGACGGTCAGCGGCTCGGGGCCGCCGACGATGTCCACCTCGGTGACGTCGGGGTGCGCGTGCGCACCCGTGCGGATCCAGTGGTGGAGCAGGGTGTGCCCGTCCGGGTCGACCACGCTGCGCTCGTACCGGCCGCCGGCGTGCTCGATGACCCGGCGGGACGCGGGGTTCGTCGCGTCGCACGTCAGCATGACCTCGGGCAGCCCGCGCTCGGCAGCCGCGCGGACGACCTCGGCGAGCGCCGCGGACGCCAGGCCCCGGCCCCGGGCGGAGGGCCGGACGCCGTACCCGACGTGCCCGCCGTACGAGCGGAGGAAGTCGTTGAGCTCGTGCCGCAGCGCGATGCTGCCGAGGTACTCGTCACCCTGGACCATCCAGCGGTAGGTGCACGTCACGTGGTCGGGGCTGGCCGGGGTCGTCTCCTCGGCCAGGAGCTGGTCGACCCAGCGCTCGAAGCCCGCTCGGTCCTGCAGCGCCGCGGCGTCCCGGATCCCGGCGCCGTCCTGGTGGGCACCGTCCCACTCCTGCAGGGCGCGGCGGAAGGACGGGTAGTACTCGGGGGAGGGGGCGACGAGTTCCATCCGGAGATCCTAGGGGTGCTCACGTCCGGCGTGCGCAACGGCAGGCCTGCTCGCGTCGGGCCTGCTGGCGTCAGGTCTGCTCGCGTCAGCGGTAGCGGTAGAACCCCTCACCCGACTCGACGCCGTACTTGCCCTGGTCGAGGTACTCCGACTGCAGGTACGCCGCCCAGGCCTGCGCGCCGGGCTCGGGGGATGCGCTCGCGACCGCGTGCGCGGTGCGGAGCCCGATGACGTCGTACATGCGGAACGGCCCGACCGGGCTGCCGGTCCCGATCTGCCACGTGGTGTCGATCGTGGCGGGGTCGGCCACCCCGCGGAGCACCAGGCCCGCGGCGGCGTCGAGGAGCGGCACGAGCAGGGAGTTGAGCACGTAGCCCGGCTGCTCCTTGTGCAGGCGGATCGGGACCATGCCGATCTCCTCGGCGAACGTCGCGACGCGCTCGAACACCTCGGGGTCGGTCTGCTCGGTCCCCATCACCTCGGCGGTGTTCTGCCGCCAGACGTGGTTGGCGAAGTGCAGCGCGAGGAAGCGGTCAGGGCGGCCGGTCGCGTCCGCGATCGCGCTCGGCAGCAGGGTCGACGAGTTCGTCGCGAAGACGGTCTCCGCCGGCGCCACCTCGGCGAGCCGGCCGTAGACCTCGCGCTTGGTCTCGAGTCGCTCGGGGACCGCCTCGACGACGAGCTCGGCCCCACCGACGGCCCGGGCGAGGTCGGTGTCGAAGGTGATCCGCGCGACGGCGGCGTCGGCGTCCGGTCGGGCGTCCTGCCCGACGTCGCCGAGGTACTGCTCGACGATGCCCGCGAGTCGCTCACGACCGGCGGCGACCGCGTCCTCGCTGATGTCGTACACGACGACGGGGATGGCGTGTCGGGCGGTCTGGAGGGCGATCTGGGTGCCGAGGACGCCGGCGCCGAGCACGGTGACGGAGCTGAAGGTGGTCATGCTGCCCAGTGTGCTCCCGACCCGTGGGAGTGCGCGGGCGCGCGCCTGACCCGACGCGGGCGCCTAGGTCCGCGGCGGCGGTGCCGTGCTCGCCCGTTCGACCAGGCGCACCGGCACGAGGTCGGTCGACGTGCGGACGGGGGTGCCCTCGATCTGCGCCAGCAGCGTCGCGACCGCCCGCCGCCCGACCTCGTCGAAGGACTGGTGCACGGTGGTCAACGGCGGCCAGAACGACTCCGACTCGGGGAAGTCGTCGAAGCCGACCACGCTGAGGCTCTCCGGCACCGACCGACCGGCCTCGTGCGCCGCCCGGAGGACCCCGAGCGCGGTCTGGTCGTTCACCGCGAAGACGGCGGTGATCTCGGGCCGCGCAGCGATCTCCTGCCCGGCGCGGTGCCCGTCGGCCGTCGACCACCCTGCGGGGAGGACCCGGGGGACCCTGCGGCCCGCGTGCTCGAGCGTCTCGCGCCACGCGACGAGGCGGCGTTCCGCGGAGTACGAGGCGGTGGGTCCGGCGACGTGCCAGACGGTCTCGTGCCCGAGGTCGAGCAGGTGCTGCGTGGCGAGCCGTGCGCCCTCGGCCTGGTCGATGTCGATGGAGGGCCGGTCGGTCGTGCCCGCGGAGTCGACGACCACGAGCGGGACACCGCTCGGCAGCACGACCTCGGCGGTGTCGATGATGTGCGACTCGATGACGATCACGACGCCGTCGACCGCCTGCTCGTGCAGCCGGGAGAGCGCGGTGCGGACGCCCTCGCCGGTGCGCGACGCCATGGGCAGCAGGGTGATGGTGAAGTCTGCGGCGGCCGCAGCGGCCGAGATGGCCTCGAGCGTGCGCATGTTGCCGAACGACGCGAGCGTGAACATGATCACGCCGATGGTCCGGAAGCGCCCGGACCGCAGCGCACGCGCCGCACGGTTCGGCCGGTAGCCGAGGTCGTCCATGGCGCGCTGGACCCGGTCCCGGGTGTCCGGGCTGACGTTGTCGAAGCCACGGGCGACGCGCGACACGGTCTGCATCGAGACGCCGGCGGCGTCGGCCACGGCGGCCAGCGACGGCGCACGGCGCGGTGCGGTCAGATCGGTCGACAACGCTGTTCCCTCCGTTCGACTTCCCCGAACGCTAGTGCATGTTGACGTTGCCATGCTACGGTGACGTCGTTCGATGTTGACGTCAACATCGACGTCCTCCGGATCCGTGCCAGCGCAGGCAGGGCACGACCCGTGGGCGCCGTCAGGTGTCCGGTCCGGAACCCGAACGCAGCAGACAAGGGAGTCACATGAGCACGCTCGCAGCGCGCCCGGCCGAGGCGGCACCGCCGGCGCGGCCGACCGCTCGCCGCCCGAAGGTCCGGGGGCGGTACACCGGCTGGCTGTTCGTCGGCCCCTTCGTCGTCGTCCTCGTGGCGATGCTCATCGTGCCGATCGGCTACGCGCTCTGGCTCAGCCTGTTCCGCGACCAGCTCATCGGCGGCAACCAGTTCGTGTGGTTCGCCAACTACGTGCAGCTGTTCCAGGACGCCCAGTTCTGGGAGGGCCTCGGTCGCGTGGCACTCTTCCTGGTCGTGCAGGTCCCGATCATGCTCGGCCTCGCGCTCGTGGCGGCCCTCGCGCTCGACAGCGCACGGCTCTGGGGCACCGGGTTCTTCCGCATCGCCGTGTTCCTGCCGTACGCCGTGCCCGGCGTGGTCGCCGCCCTCATCTGGGGCTTCATCTACGGCAACCAGTTCGGCCTCACGGGCGCCGCGAACAGCGCGCTCGGCATCGACCTGCTCCAGCCGTTCAGCCCGACCTGGGTCCTCACGTCGATCGGCAACGTGGTCACGTGGGAGTTCCTCGGCTACAACATGCTGATCTTCTACGCCGCCCTGCGCGTCGTGCCCGGTGAGCTCTACGAGGCTGCCGAGCTCGACGGCGCCGGCCCGCTGCGCACCGTCTTCTCGATCAAGCTGCCCGCCCTTCGCGGCCCGATGGTCATCGCGACGATCTTCTCGATCATCGGCAGCTTCCAGCTCTTCAACGAGCCGAACCTGCTGAAGACGCTCGCGCCGAACGTCATCGGCAGCGCCTTCACCCCGAACATGTACGCCTACTCGCTGTCCTTCAGCGGCCAGCAGTTCAACTACTCCGCCACCGTCGCCATCGTCATGGGTGTCATCACCGCCGTGATCGCCTACGTCGTCCAGGTCCGCGGAACCCGCCAGGAGAACCGATGAGCACCCTGCAGCAGCCCGCCGCCGGCGCGACCAGCCCGGCCACGGTCACCGAGGCGACCACCACCCAGCGCGACCCGGGGGACCGGGCGACCCGCGCCTCCCGGTCGCGCCGCGCCGGCAAGCCGGTCGACGGACGCAAGGTGAAGCGCTCCGGTCTCCTGACCGCCGTGATGGTCGTCTTCGTCGTCTACTCGTTCGCACCGCTGTTCTACCTGCTGGTGAACAGCACCAAGACCCAGGCGTCCCTGCTGTCGACGTTCGGCCTGTGGTTCGGCGGCGACTTCAACCTCTGGCAGAACATCGTCGACACCCTGACCTACAACGACGGCATCTTCCTGCAGTGGCTCGGCAACACGCTGCTGTACGTGGTCGTCGGTGCCGGTGGCGCGACCCTGCTCGCCACGGTCGCCGGCTACGGCATGGCGAAGTTCCAGTTCCCCGGCCGTCGCGCGGTCTTCGCCGTCGTCCTCGGGGCGATCGCCGTCCCGGGCACCGCCCTCGCCGTCCCGACCTTCCTGCTCTTCTCGCAGTTCGGCCTGACGAACACCCCCTGGGCGATCATCCTGCCGTCGCTCATCAGCCCGTTCGGCATGTACCTCATCTGGACCTACGCGATCGACGCGATCCCGACCGAGCTCATCGAGGCCGCCCGCATGGACGGCGCCGGCGAGTTCCGGATCTTCTTCACCATCGCGCTGAAGCTCCTCACGCCCGGTGTCGTCACGGTCCTGCTCTTCGCGGTCGTCGCCACCTGGAACAACTACTTCCTGCCGCTCATCATGCTGAGCGACCCGAAGTGGTACCCGCTCACGGTCGGCCTCAACCAGTGGAACGCCCAGGCCACCGGCTCCGGCGCGCAGCCGATCTACAACCTCGTCGTCACCGGATCGCTCCTCACGATCATCCCGATCGTGGTCGCGTTCCTCTTCCTCCAGCGCTTCTGGCAGTCCGGCCTCGCGGCCGGGTCCGTCAAGGCCTGACCCACCGGACGGGAGGCGCGCCGGCAGCCCGCCACGCGCCTCCCGACCGGGACACAGCAGCACCACCCCAGCCCCAGATCACGAAGAAGTGGAAGGCAACCCATGAACAAGCGTCTCCGGCGCGGGCTCAGCGCCCTCGCCATCGGCGTCACCGCCGCCATCGCGATGACCGCCTGCGCCTCCGGCAGCTCCGCCGGCGGCTCGGCGGACGACATCGACAAGGCCCTCAAGGACGGCGGCACGCTGACCTACTGGTCCTGGACCCCCTCGGCCAAGGACCAGGTCGCCGCGTTCGAGAAGCAGTACCCGAAGGTCAAGGTCAAGCTGGTCAACGCCGGCACCGGTGCCGACCAGTACACCAAGCTGCAGAACACGATCAAGGCCGGCTCGGGTGCTCCCGACGTCGCGCAGGTCGAGTACTACGCGCTGCCGCAGTTCGCCCTGTCCGACTCGCTCGTCGACCTGTCGTCGTACGGCTTCGGCGACCTCGAGAGCAAGTTCTCGAAGGGCACCTGGAGCAACGTCGCCATGGACGGCAAGGTCTACGGCCTGCCCCAGGACTCCGGCCCCATGGCGCTGTTCTACAACAAGAAGGTCTTCGACGAGTACGGCATCGAGGTGCCGAAGACGTGGGACGAGTACATCGCCGCGGGCAAGAAGCTGCACGAGGCGGACTCGTCGAAGTACATCGCGGCGGACTCCGGCGACGCCGGCTTCACCACGAGCATGATCGCCCAGGCCGGTGGCACCCCGTTCACGACCGACGGCGACAAGATCACCATCGACCTGCACGACGCCGGCACGCAGAAGTGGGCGAAGACCTGGGACCAGCTCGTCGAGCAGGGCCTGCTGTCGAAGACCACCGGCTGGACCGACGACTGGTACAAGCAGCTCGGCAACGGCCAGATCGCCACGATGGTGACCGGCGCCTGGATGCCCGGCAACCTGATGGCCAGCGTGCCGGACGCAAAGGGTGACTGGCGCGTCGCCCCGATGCCGACCTACGACGGCGGCCAGGCCCAGACCGCCAGCAACGGCGGCAGCTCGCAGGTCGTCATGAAGCAGTCGAAGAACCCGGCCCTCGCCGCCGGCTTCCTGAAGTGGCTGAACTCGTCGGAGGAGTCCACGAAGGTCTTCATGCAGTCCGGCGGCTTCCCGTCGACGACCGCTGACCTGAACTCGAGCTCGTTCCTGGACGAGAAGCCGGAGTACTTCGGTGGCCAGGAGATCAACAAGGTCCTCGTCGACGCCTCGAAGTCCTCGGCGAACGACTTCACCTACCTGCCGTACCAGGTCTACGCGAACAGCGTCTACGCCGACACCGTCGGGCAGTCCTACCAGAACGGCACCTCGCTCGAGGGCGGTCTGGAGGCCTGGCAGAAGGCGCTCGTGAAGTACGGCAAGGACCAGGGCTTCACGGTCGAGAGCAAGTAACACCCGCGTTCCCCACACCCCGGGGCCGTGCGGACACCACGTCCGCACGGCCCCGTCGTACGAGAGAGACACACCATGCGCTTCGCCATCGGCGACTTAGACTTCCTGCTCGACGGCGAGCCGCACCGGGTCCTGTCCGGCGCGATCCACTACTTCCGCGTGCACCCGGACCTCTGGCAGGACCGGATCCGCAAGGCGAAGCTGATGGGCCTCAACACCATCGAGACCTACGTCGCCTGGAACGCCCACGCGCCGCGTCCCGGTGTGTTCGACCTGACCGGCGGCCTCGACCTGGGCCGGTTCCTCGACCTGGTCGCCGCCGAGGGCATGCACGCCATCGTCCGCCCCGGGCCCTACATCTGCGCCGAGTGGTCGAACGGCGGCCTGCCCTACTGGCTCTTCGCCGACGGCACCGTCGGCGTCCGCCGGAACGAGCCGGGCTTCCTCGCCGCCGTGCGGGAGTACCTCGAGCACCTCGCGCCGGTGCTCGTCCCGCGCCAGATCGACCAGGGCGGCCCGATCGTGCTCGTGCAGGTCGAGAACGAGTACGGCGCCTACGGCTCGGACGCGTCCTACCTGCGGGCGCTCGAGGAGATGCACCGGGCCATCGGTCTGACCGTCCCGTTCACGAGCGTCGACCAGCCGATGGACTCGATGCTCGAGGACGGCTCGCTGCCCTCGCTGCACAAGACCGGCTCGTTCGGGTCCCGCTCCACGGAGCGTCTCGCGCGCCTCCGCCAGGCGCAGCCGACCGGCCCGCTCATGTGCTCCGAGTTCTGGGACGGCTGGTTCGACAGCTGGGGCGAGCACCACCACACCACCCCGGCGTCCGCGTCGGCGGCGGACCTCGACGACCTGCTCGCCGCCGGCGGCTCCGTCAACATCTACATGTTCCACGGCGGCTCGAACTTCGGCTTCACCAACGGCGCGAACGACAAGGGCGTGTACCGGCCGATCGCGACGTCGTACGACTACGACGCTCCGCTCGACGAGGCCGGTCGCCCGACGGCGAAGTTCCACGCGTTCCGCGCGGTCATCGAGCGCTACGCACCCGTCCCGCCGCTGCCCGAGTCGATGCGGGAGGGTGGGTCGGGCCGCCTTGAATCGTATGATCGTTCGAGCGGCCGGGAGGCGCGGGTCACCCCCGCCACGGACCTCGCGGTCCGCCTGGACCGCGTCGCGTCGCTCCGCTCCCTGCTGCCCACGCTCACCGACTGGTCGACGCACGACGAGCCGCCGACCTTCGACGCCCTCGGCGCCGCGAGCGGCTTCGTGCTGTACCGCACCGAGGTCGACCTGCCCGACGGCGGCGTCCTGACCGTCGGCACCGAGGTCCGCGACCGTGCGGTCGTCTCGGTGGACGGGGTCGTCGTCGGCGTCCTCGAGCGCGAGCACCACGACCGGGCGATCGCGCTCCCGCCGGTCACCGGTACGCTCGAGCTCCTCGTCGAGGACCAGGGGCGCGTCGACTACGGCCCCCGCATCGGCGAGCCGAAGGGCCTGATCGGCGGCGTGGCCGTCGACGGTGTGCCGCTCGCCCGGTGGTCGGCGTCACCGCTCGCGCTCGACCCGATCGCACCGGCGGCCGTCGACCAGCTCGCGGCGCTGGTACCCACCGACGGTGACGTGCTGGCCGGGCCCGTGCTCGCCGCCGGGTCGTTCGACCTGACGTCCACCGAGGACCGCTACCTGTCGCTCGACGGCTTCCGCAAGGGTGTCGCTTGGGTGAACGGGTTCTGCCTCGGGCGGTACTGGTCGCGCGGGCCGCAGCAGACGCTGGCCGTGCCGGGGCCGGTGCTCCGTGCCGGTCGGAACGAGGTCGTCGTGTTCGAGCTGCACGCCTCGGCGTCCCGCACGGTCTGCATGCTGCTCGAGCCCGACCTGGGACACACCGAGGCGTAGCGGGCAGGGTCAGGCGTCGAGGGCCTCGAGGTCGGCCAGGGCGCGCTCGGCGTCGGCGATCCGGTCGGCTTCGGGTCGCGTCCACCACTCGGGGCCGCGCTCGCCGAGCCCGTGCTTCGCCAGGCCGTTCCGCTGCCGGGCTGCGGCGAGGGCGTCCTCGTCGCCGGCGCGCTTCGCCTGCCGCACGGCATTGCGCCCGCGGCCGAGGTGCGAGCGCAGTGCCGCGGCGACCTCCTCGGGCAACGCGGGGTCGGTGCGACGCCACCGGCGGCCGTCGACGACGAAGAAGTGGTCGTCGGGCTCGGCGGTCATGCTCCCGAGTCTGCACCGTCGGTGGTCGGCGGTAGACAGGTGTCGATGACGGAACCACGCGTGCGACCCATGCTCGACGTCAAGCGGATCTACGCCGAGGATGCTGCCCTCGAGCTCCCGCGCGGGCAGGAGGTCCTCGGGCGCTGGCCGGACGCCGAGATCGTGCCGGTCGCCTCGCACTGGAACATCCCCGAGGTCCACGGCGACGAGCGCAACGTGCAGCGCTGGGTGCGGATCAAGACCGAGGCGCTCGTGCTCGGCGTGAAGAAGTCGCTCGTCACCCGGCCGAACGGGCGCTCCGCCGACTTCATCGCCCCGTCGACGGCGAACGGGTGCGCGATGGCGTGCGCCTACTGCTACGTGCCGCGGCGCAAGGGGTACTCGAACCCGGTGACGGTGTTCGCGAACATCGAGCAGATCACGAAGCACGTGGCGCGCAACATCGCGAAGCAGGGGCCGAAGACCGAGCCGAACCAGTGCGACCCGGACGCGTGGGTCTACGACATCGGCGAGAACAGCGACTGCTCGGTCGACGCGCTGATCAGCGACAACGTGCGCGACCTCTGCGACCTCTTCCGGATGACGCCCACCGCGAAGGCGTCCTTCGCGACGAAGTACGTCAACCGCGAGCTGCTCGACTGGGACCCGATGGGCCGCACGCGCATCCGGTTCTCGCTCATGCCGCACGAGACCGCGAAGGTCACCGACATCCGCACGAGCCCGATCGCCGAGCGGATCGCCGCGGTCAACGACTTCGTGGACGCCGGGTACGAGGTGCACCTCAACTTCTCGCCCGTGATCCTGACGCCGACGTGGGAGTCGGACTGGGCCGAGCTGCTGCGCCAGGTCGACGACGTGCTGTCTCCCTCGGCCAAGGCGCAGCTCGCGGCCGAGGTGATCTTCCTGACGCACAACCAGCCCCTGCACGAGGTCAACCTCGGGTGGCACCCGAAGGCCGAGGACCTGCTCTGGCGTCCCGACCTGCAGGAGCAGAAGGTGTCGCAGAACGGTGCGGTCAACGTGCGCTACCGGTCAGGCATGAAGGGGCAGCTCGTCCAGCGTTTCCGTGAGCTGGTGGCGGAACACCTGCCGTCCTGCCGCATCCGGTACGCCTTCTAGGCACCTCGCCCCGGAACGACGAACGCCCGCACCGCTCGAGCGGTACGGGCGTCAGAGCGCGAGGCTCACTTGCCGTCGAACGCGTCCTTGGCCTTCTCCTTGTCGAGGCGACCCTCTCCCATGACCTGGTCCTTCTGGCCCTGGTGCGTGAGCTCGGCGTCGTCGGTCTTCTTGCCGACGGCCTCCTCGACCTTGCCGGCGACCTTCTGGGTGACGTCCTTGGCCTTGTCTCCGAGCGACATGTTGTCTTCCTTCCTCCGGGAACCGCCGAGGGCTCCCGGCGTCTGTGGAACCGAGACAACCAGGGCGTCGGCGCCGACTCGCGGCCCGGTCGGAGGTTCGTGTACCCCGACCGGGTCGGCCGGGGTACGCCTACGGGACGAGCCGCTCGGCGCGGTAGCGGTCGAACAGGTCGGTGAAGGCCCGCTCGGTCCGGCGGAAGGCGGTGAAGCCCGCCTCGCGGCTCTTGCCCATGTCGGTCACGGCCTCCATCGCCCGGCCGAGGTCGGCGTCGGTGTGCCACCACGAGGCCAGCCGGGTGATGTCCGACTCGACCAGTCCGTACCGCTCGGCGATGCCGGCCCATGCACCCTCGTGCGGAGCCATCTGTTCCTCGAGCGGTCGAGGACGGTCCTGGTAGCCGACGACCCGATCCGGGTCGACGCCGAGGTGTGCGGCGAGACGCGGCCACATCCACCGCCACCGGAACACGTCACCGTTCACGACGTTGAACGGCTCGTCCGCACCCTCGGGGCTGGTGGCTGCCCAGACCATGTGCTCGGCGAGGATGCCGGCGTCGGTCATGTCGGTCAGCCCGTTCCACTGCGCCTCGCTGCCCGGGAACACGAAGTCCAGGCCGAGCTCCTTCGCGAGGGTGGCCTGCACGGCGATGGTCAGGCCCATGTTCATGGCGTTGCCGACGGCGTACCCGATGACGGTGTGCGAGCGGTGCACCGACCACGTGAACCCCTGGCGCTCGGCTGCGGCGAAGAGCTCGTCCTCCTGCGCGTAGTAGAAGTTCGGGGTGTCGAGCCGCGGCTCCTCCTCGTGGAAGGGCGTGTCCGGCATCTCGCCCGCCGCGTACGCCTCGAACGGGCCGAGGTAGTGCTTCAGCCCGGTCACCAGGGCGACGTGGGCGAGCGGCGCGTGGGACAGCGCGGCGAGCAGGTCGCGGACCATGCCACCGTTCACTCGGATGTTCTCGGCCTCGGTCTCCTGGCGCTGCCACGCGGTGAAGAACACGTGCGTGGGCCGCTCGTCGGCGAGGGCTGCCGTCAGCGAGTCCGGGTCGCGGAGGTCGGCGGCGACGGTCCGGACACCGTCGCGCGCGAGCGGGCGGCGGGAGAGTGCGGTCACGTCCCACCCGAGACCGAGCAGGTGGTCGACGAGGGCGGAGCCGGTGATGCCGCTGGCACCCACGACGAGGGCTTCGGGGCGGGCGGGGGTCGGTTCTGTGGTGGTCGTCATCGTCGGGTGCAACGCGCGCCGACGACAGGTGTTCCCTACCGGGGGCGTCGGATCCGGATCGGACCCTTCGCCGTGGACGGGTCGACCACGCTGCCGTGCTGGGTGATCTCGACCTCACCCCGCGCGACCATGCGGCGTGCTGCCCGTCGAGCGGGCTCCATCAGGGGTCGCCAGTCGTCGGGCTCGAGGGACCGCGCGACCTCGGACGGGCAGATGCTCGACGTCCGTGCACGGGCGGCGAGCAGCTCGTCGATCCGCTGCTCCAGGGCACGGTCGGTGGCGTCGACGCCGTGCTTCCGGCACGCAGCCGAGCACCACTTCGCGTCGGGGGAGGCGGACGACGGCATCCGCCGACCGCACGACGCGCAGGTCCGTTCCGCGTGCGCCTCCTGCGATGCCGAGGCGTCCGCAGCGGTCCTGATCGCTCGTCCCATGCGCACCATCCTGGTCCTGCGGTCCGACACGACCCACAGCACAGGCTCGGCTGGCACGATCGGACCGGTGGAGCCCGAACCGAACGACCCCCGCCCGCACGGACCCGCCTGGGTCGAGCACGCGATGTGGTGGCACGTCTACCCGCTCGGCGCGGTCGGCGCCGAGGTCCGTCCGACGACACCCGTCGACGACCGACCGGTCGAGCACCGGCTCCAGCGGCTCGTGCCCTGGCTCGACCACGTCGTCGCCCTCGGGCTGAACGGCCTGCTGCTCGGGCCGGTCTTCGCGAGCTCGACGCACGGGTACGACACCGTCGACCACTTCCGGGTCGACCCCCGACTCGGCGACGAGGCCGACCTCGTCGCGCTGGTCGGGGCCGCCCACGAGCGCGGTGTCCGGGTCGTGCTCGACGGCGTGTTCAACCACGTCGGGCGCGAGCACCCCGCCTTCCGTGCGCTCGAGGAACAGGGCCCGGACGCCCCGACCGCGGAGCTCTTCGCGGTCGAACGGTCCGGTTGGCAGGCAGGGGACCCCGTGCCGGTCCGCGACTTCGAGGGGCACGACATCCTCGTCGCGCTCGACCACGAGGGCCGCGCCGCCGAGGACCTGGTGGTCGAGGTGATGACCTACTGGCTCGCCCGCGGGGTCGACGGTTGGCGGCTCGACGCCGCGTACGCCGTGCCGCCGTCGTTCTGGGCACGGGTGCTGCCGCGGGTGCGCGAGCAGTACCCCGCCGCCTGGTTCAGCGGCGAGGTCATCCACGGTGACGCAGCTGCGATCGTCGCGGCGTCGACGATGGACTCCACCACGCAGTACGAGCTGTGGCAGGCGGTCTGGCACGGGATCGCCGACCGGAACTGCTTCGAGCTGGCACACGCCGTGGAGCGGCACGATGCCCTGCTCGCGACGTTCGTCCCCACCACGTTCGTCGGCAACCACGACGTGACGCGGATCGCGAGCGCGGTGGGGGAGCGGTTCGCCGGGCACGCCGCCGCGGTGCTGTTCACCGTGGCCGGCACCCCCGTGGTCTACGCGGGGGACGAGTACGGCTGGACCGGGGTCAAGGAGGAACGCGAGGGTGGCGACGACGCCGTCCGTCCGGAGCTGCCCGCGACGCCGCCCGAGCCGGACGACCTGACCCACGCGCACGAGGCCCTCGTCGCCCTGCGTCGGCGGAACCCCTGGCTGCACCGGGCGCACACCGACGTCGTCCACCTGACCAACACGGCCGTGGTCCTGCGCACCGCGACGGCCGACGCCGCGGTGGTGACCGCCCTGAACCTGGCCGACGAGCCGGTGGAGGTGCCCGCGGCCGACGCGACACGGGTCGAGGCGGGCGGTGGCGACCTGCGGGACGGCACCCTGCGCCTCCCGGCCGCCGCCTGGGCCGTCCTCACCGCCTGACGCTTCCGCGTACAGAACGAGACTCGGGCCGGCGGACGGTTCCGCGGTCCCACGACCACGGAACTGTCCGCCGACCCGAGCCTCGGCGAAGGGGGATCGACCGCTACTTGCGCGCGGACGCCGCCCGGCGCTTGTTGAACACGTCGAACGCGACGGCGGCGAGCAGTACCAGGCCCTTGATGAGCGACTGGAACTCGGTGCCGACACCGAGGATCGACATGCCGTTGTTCAGGATGCCGATGATGAGACCACCGACGATCGCACCCGGCACCGTGCCGATGCCGCCGGTGACGGCGGCGCCACCGATGAACACGGCCGCGATGGCGTCGAGCTCGAAGCCGTTGCCGGCACCCGGGGCGGCCAGGTTGAGCTGGCCCGTGAAGACCACGCCCGCCAGGGCCGCGATGACGCCCATGTTCACGAAGAGCAGGAACGTGACGCGCTTCGTCTTGACGCCGGACAGCTGCGCGGCGAGGGCGTTGCCACCGATCGCGTACACGTGGCGACCGAACACCGAGCTGCGCATGACGACCGAGTAGACGACCACGAGCAGACCGAGGACGACGAGCACGATCGGGGTGCCGTTGTAGCTGGCGAGGAGCAGCGCCACGTAGATCACGAGCGCGGCGCCGAAGGCCGTCTTCACGATGAACCAGGCGAACGGCTCGCTCTCGAGCTGGTACTTGCGACGCGTGATGCGGCCCCGGAAGGCCGAGATCACCATGACGGCGGCGGCCGCGATGCCGAGGATCATCGTGAGCGGCTCGTAGCCCGTGGTGCCGAACGACGGCAGGAAGCCGGAGCCGAGCGAGCGGAAGCCCTCCGGGAACGGCGAGATCTGCTGGTTCTGCAGCACGATCTGGGTGGCGCCACGGAACGCGAGCATGCCGGCGAGCGTCACGATGAACGCCGGGATGCCGAAGTACGCGATCCAGAAGCCCTGCCAGGCACCGACGAGGGCGCCGACGACCAGGCAGAGGAGCGCCGCGACCGGCCAGGGGAGGCCCCACTGGGTGATCATGACGCCCGCCATCGCACCGCTGAAGGCGACGACCGACCCGACGGACAGGTCGATGTGGCCGGCGATGATCACCATCACCATGCCGATCGCCAGGATCAGGATGTAGCTGTTCTGGACGATGATGTTCGAGACGTTGATCGGGGCCAGCGTGATGCCGTTCGTCGCCACCTGGAAGAAGATGACGATGACGATCAGCGCGATGAACAGGCCGATCTGTCGGAGCTGCCCGGTGAGGTAGCCGGCGGCGGACTTAAGCGCGTTCATTGACTGGGGTCTCCCGTTCCTGGGTCATGTACTGCATGAGGACCTCTGGCGTGGCCTCGGAGCGGGGCACGTCAGCGGTGATCGTGCCCTCGGAGAGTGTGTAGATGCGGTCGCAGATCCCGAGCAGCTCGGGCAGCTCGGACGAGATCACGATGACGCCCTTGCCCTGGTCGGCCAGGTCGTTGATGAGCGTGTAGATCTCGTACTTCGCGCCGACGTCGATGCCGCGGGTCGGTTCGTCGAGGATGAGCACGTCCGGGTCGGCGTACATCCACTTCGACAGGACGACCTTCTGCTGGTTGCCGCCGGAGAGCTTGCCCGTCACGGCGTCGACGTTCGGCGCCTTGATGTTCATGCTCTTCAGGAAGCCGCCGGCGACGGTGGTCTCCTTCGAGGCGTTCACGAAACCCCAGTCGGCGAGCTTGCCCAGTGCCGAGCCGGAGATGTTCCGCTTGATGTCGTCGATGAGGTTGAGGCCGTACCGCTTGCGGTCCTCGGTGGCGTAGGCGATGCCGTTGTCGATCGCCCGGGTCACCGTGTTCGTCTTGATCGGCACCCCGCGCTTGTAGACGGTGCCGGAGATGCCGGTGCCGTACGAGTGCCCGAAGACGCTCATCGCGAGCTCGGTGCGGCCGGCGCCCATGAGGCCGGCGATGCCGACGACCTCGCCCGCGCGGACGTTCAGGTTCACCTGGTGGATGATCTCGCGGGAGCCGTCGAGCGGGTGGTGGACGGTCCAGTCCTCGATGCGCAGGAGCTCCTCGCCGATCTTCGGCTCGCGCTCCGGGTAGCGGCTGGACAGGTCGCGACCGACCATGCCGCGGATGATCCGGTCCTCGGAGACGTCGTCGGCGTGCATGTCGAGCGTCTCGATGGTCTTGCCGTCGCGGATGATCGTGACCTTGTCCGCGATCGCCTTGATCTCGTTGAGCTTGTGGCTGATGATGATCGCCGTCATGCCCTCGGCCTGCAGTGAGCGGATGAGCTCGAGCAGGTGCTCCGAGTCGTCGTCGTTCAGCGCGGCGGTCGGCTCGTCGAGGATGAGGAGCCGGACCTCCTTCGAGAGCGCCTTCGCGATCTCGACGAGCTGCTGCTTGCCGACACCGATGTCCGTGACCTTGGTGACCGGGTTGTCCCTGAGTCCGACGCGCTTGAGCAGCGCCGCCGCCTCGAGGTTCGTCTGGTTCCAGTCGATGAGCCCGCCCTTGACGCGCTCGTTGCCGAGGAAGATGTTCTCGGCGATCGACAGGAACGGGCTGAGGGCGAGCTCCTGGTGGATGATCACCACGCCCGCCTTCTCGGAGCCGTTGATGTCACCGAACTGCACCGGCTTGCCGTCGAGCAGGATCTCGCCGTCGAAGGAGCCGTGCGGGTAGACGCCCGACAGCACCTTCATCAGGGTCGACTTGCCGGCGCCGTTCTCGCCGCAGATCGCGTGGACCTGACCGCGCTCGACCTCGATCGAGACGCCCTGGAGCGCCTTCACACCGGGGAAGGTCTTGGTGATGTCCCGCATCTCGAGGATGGTGTCCGCCATGTGGACCGCCTTTCCGTCGTCCGCGCCTGGGCGCGGGTGGAGACGGACTGGAGGCGCGGTGCGGGGGTGCACCGCGCCTCCAGTCCTGTGGATGGTTGCGTCCTACTTGAGGTCGGCTTCGGTGTAGTACCCGCTGTCGACGAGGACCTCCTTGTAGTTGGCCTTCGTCACCACCGTGGGCTGGAACAGGTAGGTCGGGACGACCTTGACCTTGTTGTCGTAGCTCTTGGTGTCGTTGACCTCGGGGGTCTTGCCGGAGAGCAGGTCCTCGGCCATCGTCACGGACTGCTTCGCGAGCTTGCGGGTGTCCTTGTAGATGGTGGAGTACTGCTGGCCCGCGATGATCGACTTGACCGAGGCGGCCTCGGCGTCCTGGCCGGTCACGATCGGCAGCGGACGGTCACCCGAGCCGTAGCCGGCGCCCTGGAGGGCCGAGATGATGCCGATCGACATGCCGTCGTAGGGCGAGAGCACGCCGTCGAGCTTCGTGCCGCCGGAGTACGTCGACGCGACGAGGTTCTGCATGCGGGCCTTGGCGGTCGCCGGGTCCCACTGCTGCGTGGCGGCCTGCGAGAGCTGGTCCTGGCCGGAGCCGATCTTCAGCGTGCCGTCCTCGAGGTACGGCTTGAGGGTGTCCATCGCGCCGTTGAAGAAGAACCCGGCGTTGTTGTCGTCGAGCGAGCCGGCGAAGACCTCGATGTTGAAGGGGCCCTTCTTGCCGGTCTTCTCGCCCTTGTCGTCCAGCACGCCGAGCCCCGTGAGGAGCGAGGTGGCCTGGTCGACGCCGACCTTGTAGTTGTCGAACGACACGTAGTAGTCGACGTTCTTGTTGCCGGTGAGCAGGCGGTCGTACGAGATGACCTTGATGCCGGCCTTGGCGGCGGCGTCGAGCTGGTCGGAGAGTGCACCACCGTCGATCGACGCGATGATCAGGACCTTCGCGCCCTTGGTGATCATGTTGCTGACCTGCTGGGCCTGCTGCTGGACCTTGTTGTCGCCGTACTCGAGGTCGACCTTGTAGCCGGCCTTCTCGAGGTCGCTCTTGACGGCGTTGCCGTCCTTGATCCACCGCTCGGAGACCTTGGTCGGCATCGCGACGCCGACGAGGGCGCCCTTGTTGCCGTCCGCGGTGTCGCCGCCGCCCTCGGTGGACGCACGGCCGCCGGCCGAGCATGCTGCCAGGGAGAACGCGATGCCGAGGGCCGCGACCCCCGCGATGATCCTGCGCTTCATCATCGAAGTACCTCTGTTCCTCTCGCGTCGTCCTCGACGCGCTCGGGTGCTGGGGCTGCTGTGCCCCGTGGGATGTGCTCGTGTGAGCGCTCACATACTGAGGGTTCCGTACCGGGGTGTCAACTCGTCGTGACCGTTCCGAGATGTTGTTGCGCCGAGCGGACCGGACGCTACGCTCGGCCACGTGACGACAACGACCGCGCTCGGGGGTCCCGGCGGCAGACGCCGGAAGGCCCCGACGATCTTCGACGTCGCCGAGCGCGCCGGGGTCTCCCACCAGACCGTCTCCCGCGTGATCAACGGCGATCCGACCGTCCGCGACGCCTACCGGTCGCAGGTCACCGACGCCGTCGCCGAGCTCGGCTACCGGCCGCGTGCCGCCGCCCGCGCCCTCGCCGGCGGACGCAGTCGCGCGCTCGGCATCATCACCGCGGGCGACGCGCTGTACGGACCGTCGAGCACCGCGGTCGGCTTCGAGCGTGCCGCGCGGTCGGCCGGGTACCACGTGCTGCTCTCGACGCTGCCGGACGACCCGCGCCCCGTGGACCTGTCCGGGGCGCTCACCACGCTGCTCGCGCAGGACGTCGCCGCGATCGTGCTGGTCGCTGCCGACAACCGCGTGCTCGACGCGCTCGCGTCGCTGACGATCCCGGTCACCGTGCCGGTCGTCGTCGCGAACGCCGTGCAGCGCGACGCCGTCCGGACCCCGGCGGCACGCAGTGTCGCCGCCGTCGCGATCGACCAGGCCGCGGGCACCACGCTCGTGATGGAGCACCTGTTCGCCCGAGGGCACCGCCGCGTCGTGCACATCGCCGGACCCGCGGTGTCCCAGGAGTCCGAGGTCCGCCGGGAGACCTACGGGCGGATCATGCGCGACGCCGGACTCGAACCGGTCGTGCTCGACGGCGACTGGACCCCGGCGAGCGGCTTCGCGGCGGCGCGGACGATCGACGTGCACGCGGTCGACGCGGTCTTCGCCGGCAACGACCAGATGGCGCTCGGGGTGCTGCACGCCTTCGCCGACGAGGGACTCCGCGTGCCGGACGACATCGCCGTGGTGGGGTTCGACGACATCCCCGAGGCCGCGCACTTCACCCCGCCGCTCACCACCGTGCGCCAGGACTTCATGGCGATGGGGCAGCGGGTGCTCGAGGCGGTCCGGGCCGTCGTCGAGGGGGAGCCCCTCGACGAGACGCTGCTGCTGCCCGAGCTCGTGGTGCGGCGCTCCGCCTGAGCGGCGGCGCCGGTCGTCCCGGTCGCACGACGTGCCGCCAGCGGTCGTCCCGGGGGGGCGGCGGGGCGGGGCGGGGCGGGGCGGGGGGGGGGGGGGGGGGGGGGGGGGGGGGGGGGGGGGGGGGGGGGGGGG
>NZ_JAQMHU010000028.1:0-41493 GCF_028307415.1 Curtobacterium uvaldense
TGGGGGGGGGTGGGGGGGCGGGGGGGGGGGGGGGGGGGGGGGGGGGGGGCGCCCCGCGCCCCCCCCCCCGGCGCGCCCCCCCCCCCCCCCGCCCCCCCCCCCCCACGCCTGGTCACGACGAGACGCGGGGCCGGTCAGGGCGTGCCGCGCCGCGCCTCCTGGTCCACCACCTCGTCGAGGTCCGCCAGCTTCCGCATCTGCTGCAGCGGCCGCGCCATCCGGTTGTTCTCCCGCAGCGCGGGCTCGGTGCGCGACAGGAACGCCCAGTAGCCGGCGGTGAAGGGACACGCGTCCTCGCCGAGCCGCTCGGTCGGGTCGTAGCGGCACCCGCCGCAGTGGTCCGACATCCGGTCGATGTAGCGGCCACCGGAGGCGTACGGCTTCGTCGCGACCATCCCGCCGTCTGCGTGCTGCGACATCCCGATGATGTTCGCGGGCATCACCCAGTCGGTGCCGTCGACGAACACGTCGGTGAACCACTCCGTGAGGTGGACCGGGTCGTAGCCCCGCTGCAGGGCCCAGTTGCCGAGCACCATGAGCCGTTGGATGTGGTGCAGCCAGCCGTGGTCGTGCAGGCCCTCCAACGCGGTGGACAGGCAGACCGCGTCGATCTCGGCCGCGTCGAGCTCCTGCCACCAGCGGGGGAGCCGCTCGTGTGCGCCGAGGGCGTTCTCCTCGGCGCCGTAGTCGTCGCCGAACCACCAGTAGAGGTGCCAGACGTAGTCGCGCCAGCCCGCGACCTGGCGGACGAAGCCCTCGACGCTCGCGAGCGGGGCGTCGTGGTCGCGGTGCGCGGTGAGGGCTGCCTCGACGACCTCGAACGGGTCGAGCACGCCGAGGTTCATCGGCACGCTGAGCAGCGAGTGCGCCATGGTCCAGTCGTTCGTCAGCGTGGCGTCCTCGAACGGCCCGAAGTCCCCGAGCCGGACCTGCACGAAGTCGTCGAGGGCCTGCCGGGCCTCGTCGGCGGTCACGGCGAAGCGGCGGGTGTCGTCCCTGCCGACGAAGCGGACGAGGCCGTCGCGTTCCCAGCGGTCGAGGTCGTGGCGGACCTCGTCGTCGATCTCGTCCTCGGTCGGCCACCACGGATCGGGCAGCCCGAGCGTGGTCGCTCCCCTGGGCGGTGGTTCCCGGTTCTGGTCGTCCAGGCTGAACCTCCCGCCGATCGGCTCGTCCGAGTGCATGAGCCAGCCCTCGCGGCGGCGGACCCGCTCGTAGTGGGTCTCCATCCGGAAGCGTCCGGTGCGCTCGGCGGCCCACTCGGCGAACTCGGCCTCGTCGGTGATGAAGCCGCGGCTCGGCAGGATCTCGGTGCCCCTGCCCCAGTGCCGGACCTGCGCGCGCAGGGTGCGGGAGGGCGGGTCGACCACGTCGAGGTCGTCCCGGCCGACCAGGGCGTCCTTGAGGCCCTCGACCCGCACGTGCTCGGCCCGGTCGCCGAGCTCCCGCACCCGGTGGCGGAGGGCGCTCAACCAGAGGTGTGCCTTCGCACGGTGCATCGGTCGGGCGGTGAAGAACTCGCGCGCCTCGACCACCAGCGCGGGGCCGCCGTCGTCGAACAGCGGTCCGTACTGCCCCGGGAGGACGAGCCGGGTGCGGTCGGTGCTGCCGGCGTCGGTGCTGCCGTGGTCGGGTGCCATGCCCGGACGCTACCGGCGGCGTGTGACGCCCGGCTGACGGCGCGTGTGCCCCGGCGTCGGCGTCGGCGGCCAGGGCTGGCCCGGCGGCCGCGTTCCGGTCGCACGACGTGCCGCTCGTGTTCGGCGGGCGCGGCACGTCGTGCGACCGGAACGGCCGCCGACGGCACGTCGTGCGACCGAGGGCCGCCGACGACCGGCGTCGGCGACGCCCCCTGCACGGGTCGGACTGGAGGCCCGGATCGCCCCCGCCCCGCCACCCCCGTCCCGGCGCTCGGTACGCTCCGAGCATGTGGCCGACCGAGCAGGACTGGCGTGCGTCCGTCCCGCGTCTGCTCGCCCGCGCGGTCGAGCGCTGGGACCTGCGCCCCGGCGAGCCGTACGCGGGCGGCAGCGTCTCGCACGTCGTCCGAGTGCGGCTGCCCGACGGCGGCGATGCCGTCCTCAAGCTGTCCCTGCCGCACCGCGAGGCCGAGCACGAGGCAGCAGCGCTCGGGTGGTGGGACGGCGCCGGGGCGGTCCGCCTGCTCGCCGTGGACCCGGACGACCCCTTCGTGCTGCTGCTCGAGCGCTGCGACCCCGGCACCCGCCTCGTGCAGCGTGACGACGTGCCGGCCGAGGAGCGCCTGCGCACCGCGGGTGGTCTGCTCACGCGGCTCTGGGCGACCGGGATCCCGGACGACCACCCGTTCGAGTCCCTCGCCGACGTCGCCGCGGAGTGGGCGGCGCTCGCCGAAGCCCGGATGCTCGAGCTCGCGCCACCCTTCGACCCCGGACTCGTGCGCCGCGGCACCGACCTGCTCCGCACCCTGCCCCGCGACGCCCCACGGTCGGTGGTCGTGCACGGGGACGCGAACCCCGGCAACGTGCTCGCGGCGGTCCGGGAGCCGTGGCTCGTCACCGACCCGAAGCCGATGGTCGGCGATCCGGCCTACGACCTGAGCCCGGTGCTCGTGCAGGTCGGCGACCCCTTCCGCACGGGCGACCCCCTGCGCGCCGTCCGGCACCGGGTCGCCGTGCTGTCGGACACGACCGGCCAGTCCCCGGACCGCATCGCCGCCTGGTGCACGGCGCGGCTGGTCGAGTCCGCCCTCTGGTCGGTGAGCAGGGGAGCGCTCGGCGACGGTGTCGACGCGATGGCCCGTGCTGCGGTGGTCGACGGGCTCGGCGCCTGACCACCGCGGGGTTCACCTCCGCGGGAGCCCGGCGACGTAGGCCGTGAGCACCGCGTTCGGATCGACGGCGGCGACCGCGCCGACCCGGTAGAGCAGCAGGGCGTCGACGATCCCGACGAGGTCCCGTGCGGAGCCGTCCGGGTCCACGACGCCGATGCCGTCGAGCAGGGTCCGTGCCGCTCGGACGAGGTCGTCACGCACCGGGTCGGCGCCGGTCAGGGGAGCACGCAGTCCGGGGTCGTCGCGCAGTTCGACGAGGAGCGCGAGCCGGGCGGCCTGTGCATCGCCGCGAGCAGCGAGTGCGTCGAGGAACCCGGTGGCGACCGCGACGACCGAGGCGTCGTCCGGGTCCTCCGGCAGCTGGAGTCCGGCGACGTCGGACGCCAGCTGCTCGGTGATCCGCGCCGCCACCAGCGCGAGCAGTGCGTGCCGGGTCGACGCGTAGTACGTCGTCGACCCGGGCGGGACCCCTGCCTCGGTGTCGACGCCGCGGTGGGTGAGCGACCGCGCGCCGCCGCGCGCCACGAGGCGGACCGCCGCGTCGGCGAGGTCGTCGCGTCGTCCCAATGGCTTCCCCTCTCGGCCAGGACATCGTACTGTTCTCTACATCTGTAGAGGATCGATCGGGAGGGTGTCGTGCGCGCAGTCGTCGTCGGCGGGGGAACATCGGGTCGAGCGATCGGAGCGGCGATCGCCGCGCGGGGCTGGGCGGTGCAGGTGTCGTCGCGGCGGACGGGGTTCGACGTCCTGCGCGACGACGTCGCGGCTGTGCTCCGGGGTGCCGACGTGGTGGTCGAGGCCACCGGTCGCTTCACGACGAGCCGCCGACGAGCCACCGACTTCTTCGTCCGGTCGACCACCGCGGTCGGTTCGGCTGCCGCAGCGGTCGGGGCGCGGCACGTCCTGCTCTCGGTCCTCGGGTGCGAGCGTCCGGAGGTGCAGGGGTACGGCTACTTCGCCGGCAAGGCAGCGCAGGAACGGGCCGCCGCGACGACCGGTGCCGAACTGTCGGTGGTGCGCTCGACGCAGTGGCACGAGTTCGCGGAGCAGAACGCCGAGCGTTTCGGTGTCGGTCGCGTCGCGCTGGTCCCGGCGATGACGATCGCTCCCGTGGCGCTGACCGCGGTGGCCGCCGTCGTGGCGGAGGTCGTCTCGGGTGAGCGCAGGGAGCGATGCGTCGAGGTCGCCGGGCCGCGGCGGACGACACTGCTGGCGATGACGGAGTCGCTGCCCGCTCCCGGCGTCCGTGCGCTGCCGCTCCGCATCCCCGGTCGGCTGGGGCGCGCGTTCCGCGACGGTGCGCTCCTGCCGGACGTGGGTACGGAGGTGGTCGGACCGTCCTTCGACGAGTGGCTCACCGCGCGGTCGCGCCACTGATGCCGGTCGGCTGGTCGGCCGGGGCGTCGCGCTCGCGGCAGGCCGACCGGCACGACGGCGTCCGCTCAGCGCGTGCCGGCGACGACGGCGTCGAGTGCGTCGTGCGCAGACCGCGGCTCGCGGCCGAGCAGCGTCCGGAGCGTCGGGTCCGTCCCCGCGAACCACCCTCCGGCCGCTGCCTCGTACATGCCGAGCAGGAACCGGACCATGCGTTCGTCCTGCCCCGCCGCGACGGCGCCGTCGACCCACTGTTCCGCGTCGACGAGCCGGAAGCCGACGTCGCGACCGACGCGCTCGGCCAGCCGGTCCGTCAGCTCCTCGAAGGTCGGTGCCGCGGTCGCGGTGATGGTCACCGGCCCCTCGGTCGGCGTCTCCTGCAGCAGCAGGGCGGCAGCCGCCTCGGCTGCGTCCTCACGGGCGGTCCAGGACACCGGTCCGTCTGCCGGCAGGGTGACCGTCCCCGTCTCCGGCCACGGCCCCAGCAGCCACTGCAGGCTGTGGGCGTAGAAGCCGTTCCGGAGCGAGGTCCACCGGAGGCCCGACTCGGCGAGCAGGTCCTCGGTGGCGGCGTGGTGCTGTGCCGGCACGAACGGGGACGCCGCTCCCGCGCCCTGGTGGCTCGTGTAGAAGACGTGTCCGACGCCGGCGCTCGCCGCGGCCTGCACGGCGTTCCGGTGCTGCCGGACGGTGTCCCCTCCCGGGTCGTTCGACGAGACGAGCAGCAGGCGGTCCGAGCCGGCGAAGGCCTCGACCAGGCCCGCCGGGTCGTCGTAGTCGCCGTGACGCACCGTCACGCCGCGCTCGGCGAACCGCGCGGCGCGTGCGGGGTCCCGTGTCACCACCGTGAGCCGGGATGCCGGGAGGTGGTCGAGGAGGTGGTCGGCGGTGGCGCCGTTGAGTGCGCCGGTCGCTCCGGTGATCGTGATCATGGTGGCCTCGTTCGTGTTAGCGGTGGAAACACGAGAACCGTAGCGCTGGTTTTCGGTGGAAGCAAGCACCTGTTAGCGTTGATCCGTGACCAGTACCGCACCGGCGATCGACTCCCGTCGCGACGTCCGCGAGCGCATCGTGGTCGGCGCTGCGGAGCTCCTCCACGACGGCGGTGTCGACGCGGTGACGACGCGAGCGGTCGCCGCACGGGCAGGAGTGCAGGCGCCCACGATCTACCGGCTCTTCGGGGACAAGGACGGACTGCTCGACGCGGTCGCCGAGCACGTCATGACGGTGTTCAGCGCCGAGAAGGCCGCGATGGTCGACGCCGCCGGAGCGGACGGGACGGACCCGGTCGAGGCGCTCCGCGCGGGATGGGACGCGACCATCGCCTTCGGGCTCGCCAACCCCGACCTGTTCGTCATCATGAGCGACCCGCGTCGCGGGCGAGGGTCACCCGCCGTTGCGGCCGGGCTGCGTGTGCTCGAGGAACGGTTGCGACGGGTCGCGGTGGCCGGACGTCTCCTCGTCGGGGCGTCGGAGGCGGTCCGGCTGGTGCACGCGGCCGGTACCGGTGCCGTGCTCGCGATCCTGGGCGAACCGGAGGGCCGACGCGACCCTGCCCTGGCCGAGACGGTCTGGGCCGCGGTCGAGGCGCAGGTCGTCGTCCCCGAGCGCGACGTCGTCGCCGGTCCCGACCGGGCGCTCCGCACCGCGGCGTCGACCCTGCGCGCCGGCGTCGAGGAACTCGACCGACTGACGGCAGCCGAGCGCGCTGTCCTGGCGGAGTGGCTCGACCGCGTGGCGGCGGGGCGTCGGGAGTCCGACTCCGGACGAGCCTGACCGTCCGACCTGCGTCGGACGCAGCTCAGTCGGTCGCGCCCCTCGGCGGGTCCACGAGCAGCGCGACCCGGTCCCGCAGGTAGTCCTCGAGCGGCACGGCGGTCCCGGAGGTGGGGGACCAGCGGACGACCGGTTCGCCGTCGACCACGGCGAGCACACCATCGGCCCCGACGAGCGAGTCGTCGAGCGGGATCGGCACCGCGCCGTGGTTGACCGTGTCGCCCGCGGCGAAGTGCCCCTTCGCCGCGGCCGCCCGGTAGGCGCGGCGCACCTCGGCGGAGACCGAGACGAACTGCTGGCGTCCGGGGTCGGTCACGCGGGTGATCTGTCCGGTCGCCCAGACCCCGCCGGCGGTCTCGGAGGACGATCCGAGCAGCAGGGCTCCGACGCGCCAGACCCGGCCGAGCGAGCGGATCGTCGGCTCCCGACGGATCCCGAGGACGGCGCGGGGCTCGACGTACTCGCCGAGGGCCTCGTCGCGGACGCCGGCTGCCCGCAGGCGCGCGGCCGCGTGGTCGAGCAGGGTCTGCACTCGCCGCACCGCGTCCTCCACGAGCCCGTCCGTCACGCTGCCCGAGCCTAGACCGGCACGTCACACGGGGTCGCGCGGCCGGAGGAATGCGCCCGCTGCCCGTACGGTTGCACGGTCTCGGAACGAGGAGGGCCCATGGGCATCGTGCGGTGGTTGTTCGACGCGCAGCTCGTCATCGGCGATCAGACCGTGCTCTGGCGCGAGGTGATCGGCAACGTGTTCGGGCTGCTCAGTGCGCTCGGCGGGATGCGTCGCAGGGTCTGGGCGTGGCCGGTGGGGATCCTCGGGAACGCCCTGCTCTTCACGGTGTTCATGGGTGCGCTCTTCGACACCCCGAACCCGGTGAACCTGCTCGGCCAGGCCGGCCGACAGGTCATGTTCATCGTCGTCAGCGTCTACGGGTGGTACCGGTGGACGCACCGCGCGGACGAGGCGACGACCGTCGTCGAGCCGCGGTGGGCCTCCTGGTCGACCCGGGGGCTGCTGGTGCTGGCGCTGGTGGGCGGCACCGCCGTCCTGACGCCCGTGTTCCGGGCCCTCGGCTCGTACGAGCCGGTCTGGAGCGACGCCTGGATCTTCGTCGGGTCCGTGCTGGCGACGTACGGCATGGCGAAGGGCTGGGTCGAGTTCTGGCTGATCTGGGTCGCGGTCGACCTGGTCGGGGTGCCGCTGCTCTTCTCGGCCGGCTACTACGCGTCCGGGCTCATGTACGTCTTCTACGGCGCCTTCACCCTGACCGGGTTCTTCGTCTGGGTACAGCAGGGGCGCAAGCCCTCGGCGGCGCCGGTGACGGTGGGCTGACGCGCTCGACAGGTGTTGCCTGACCCCCGCACTGGGTGGAGACACGCCGGGGCCGGGTGCGGTGGACTGTCGGGATGGCAGACATGCACGGCGGGTCCGTCGAGGACGACGCGTCGCTGGCCGAGCGGATCGTGCGCGGGGCGATCCGGGCCTACCGGCTGCACCCGTTCCACGAGGTCGACGCCGGTACGGTCGCCGAGACCTGCGGCGTGGACCGCACGGTCGTCGACCGGCTCTTCCCGACCTGGGACGGACTGCTCCTGGTGGTCTACGACCGCTGGCTGCAGCTCCGCGGATCCCGCCGGTCGTCGGTGCCGCGGTGCACGCTCGAGCACGTGCGGATGACCCTGGCCGAGGACGTCGCCGACCCCGGTCTCGTCCGGGTGCTCGCGGGCGTCGTGACCCTCGCCGCGTCCGAACGGGACTTCGCCGGCTTCTTCCGCAAGCGCTTCGAGGAGTACGTCGAGGAGCTCACCGTCGGGCTGCAGCGCGACGTCGACGCCGGTCGGGAGACCATCGGCATCCCCGCCCACCAGGCCGCGACCCAGTTGCTCTCGGTCTACGAGGGACTCCAGCTGCAGATGCTCGTCCGGCCGTACCTCGACGTCCTGGTCGAGTACGACCGTGCCGTGCACACGCTCCGGCACGGCTGGCGTGAGCCCGAAGCCGTGGCCTGGGACGTGGACGAGGCGCTCGTCCGCGGCTGACCCACGAGCGGTGCCGCCGTCGACACCCGTCGGCCCGTCGACGACCCGCGTCCGTCGGACCGCGTCAGCGTGCCCGGGCTCGGCCCCGGCGCCAGCCGGCGATCTGGCGCACCGTGACCTTCGACCCGTACTGCGCCACCGAGTGGCGGAACAGGTACTCGGCGAACCAGAGCAGCACCGCGGCCACGGCGAACACCTCGACGATGCAGACGACGGACTCGACGACGGACAGCGATCCGACGGCGTTCCGGACCATGGCGGTGATCGGCGTGAAGGTGGGGAAGTACGTGAAGAACGCCGCCACCGGCGACGACGGCGTCGTCATCACGAAGAACGCCGCGTAGAGCGGGATGATCAGGGCGAAGATCGCGGCGGACTGCAGCGTCGAGGCGTCCTTGATCGAGGGCACCGCAGCGCCGACGGCGACGAAGAGCCCGCAGGCGAGCAGCACCCCGCCGACGAGCAGCAGCGCACCGACGACCATCCGCCACGGGTCCACCGTCAGGCCGCCGAGCCGCGACGCGACGAGGGGCAGTGCGACCAGGGCGACCGCGAGCCCCGGCAGCACGACGACCCCGACCTGCACGAGCCCGACGAGCAACATGGCGAGGACCTTGCCCCGGATCAGGTCACCGGCCGTCACCGCGGTCAGGATCATCTCGGAGATGCGGTTCTCCTTCTCCTCGACCACCACCGTCACCATGCGGGTCGCGAGCAGGATCACGATGCCGAAGAACGCGAGGGCGTAGAGCAGCGGCGGGACGATCGACAGCCAGCCCGGGGCGACGCGGCCGTCGGCGTACGTGGTCAGGTCGGTCGACGGCGGGGCGCGGAGGAGCGCGACGGCCTCGTCGTCACCGACCGAGGCCGCGACGCTGCGTTCCAGCACCCGCTCGGCGAGCGAGGAGTAGCCACCGTTCTCGAACAGTCCGCGGTCGGCGGCATCCAGCCGGATCGCCTGCGCCGACGGCTTCTCCGGGTACTCGACGAAGAGCTCGAGCGTGCCCGCCCGGACGGCCGCGCGGTCGGCGGCCGGGTCGTCGGACGGCGACCCGCCCCACTCGGCCGCGACCCGCGCCGACACCAGGCCCGAGTGGTCGACGTACCGGAACGAGGTCTTCGCCGCCGAGGCGCTCGACGAGATCGAGTCGGAGCCGGCCGCCTGTCCGACGCCGACGAGCACCGAGACCAGGACGACGACGATCGGGAGCGCGAGGGTGCCGATCCAGAACGCGGGCTTCTTGACGGCGCGGACGAACTCGAAGCGCACGACCGTCCCGAGCCGACTCACGCCGCCGCCCCGCTCGCGGTGGTGTGCTGCGTCGACGCCCGGCCGGCCGGGGCCTGGTCGGCCCCGGCGTCGTGGCCGTAGACCTGGACGAAGATCTCGTCGAGCGGGATGCGGCGCATCTCGAACGCGGTCACGTGCACACCTGCGCCGACGAGCGCGGCGAGGATGTCCGACCCGTCCACCGCGGCTGCCTCGGTGGGCACCAGGTGGGCGACGTGACCCTCGTGCCGGGCGAGGCGGTACAGGGGAGAACGGGGGACCGTGCCGGTGAGCTGCACCCGGGCGACGGCGCCGCCGAAGGCGTCCTGCACGTCGGGGATGCTGCCGTACGCGGCTGCCCGGCCGTCCTTGAGCAGCAGGATGCGGTCGCAGAGGCGCTCGACCTCGTCCATGTGGTGCGTGACGAGGACCACGGTCGCGCCGTCCGCCTTCCGCTCGTCGACCAGGTCGAGGAGCAGCCGACGGTTGACCGGGTCGAGCCCCTTCGTCGGTTCGTCGAGGATGAGCAGGCGCGGTCGGTCCATGATCGTGATGCCGAGCTGCACCTTCTGCTGCTGCCCGCCGGACAGCTTGTCGACACGGAGCTTCGCGCGGTCGGCGAGCCCGACGCGCTCGAGGTACTCGGTGCTCCACGCCGCGGCCTCGGTGCGGCGGAGGCCCCGCAGCGTGCCGAAGTAGGTCATGACGTCGAGCACGGACTCCTTGCGGTACAGCCCGCGCTCCTCGGGCAGGTACCCGATGCCGCCGGTCGCGGGTCGGTACGGTGCGCCGTCGACGAGCAGGGTGCCGGAGGTCGGCGTCGTGATGCCGAGCAGCGCCCGGATCGTGGTGGTCTTGCCCGATCCGTTGCTGCCGAGCAGCCCGAAGGTCTCGCCGGGGGCCACGTCGAACGACAGCCCGTCGACGACGTCCCGGTCCCCGAAGCGCATGACGAGGTCCCGCACGCTGATGCTCGCGCCGCTCATGCTGCCGACCCTACCGGCGGCCGCCGCGAGTTCCGCCCGCCCGTTCCTTCCCATCGCACGTGCCGTGGGAAGCGAGAACGGGCGTACCTGGTCGAACGGTTCGACCCGGTACGCCCGTTCCCACCTGGTACGCCCGGTCCTGCCCGGTGGGCGACGACCGAGGTGACCACACGACGGACGGGAGGCGCGGTGCCTGCCTGCACCGCGCCTCCCGTCCGCCACCGGGTTCCGTCAGGAACGCAACCAGGCGGTCCCCACACCCGACAGTGCGCCGTCTGCCACCGGCGCGGAGGCGAGCAGCAGCTCGCCGGCGGGGAGTGCGTACGGCTCGTCGCCGAACACCGTCACGCTCGTCCAGCCGTTCGGCCGGCGGAACGCGAGCACGTCGTCGCGACCGGTCTCGAGCCACTCGAGGTGCTCCTCGGACTGCAGCTGGCCGCGCAGGCCCAGGGCCTTCCGGTACAGGTTCAGCGTCGAGTCGGGGTCGGCGTCCTCCGCCTCGACCGAGACCTGCGCGAACCACGCCGGCTGCGGCAGGTGCGAGCCGCCGTCGCCGAACCCGAACGACGAACCCTGCCGCGTCCACGGGATCGGCACGCGGCAGCCGTCACGGCCCACGTCGACGCCCGGGTTCCGGAAGAACGCCGGGTCCTGGCGCTCGGCGTCGGGGATGTCGCCGACCTCGTGCAGGCCGAGTTCCTCGCCCTGGTACAGGTACGCGGAGCCGGGCAGTGCGAGCTCGAGGAGCGTCGCCGCCTGGGCCCGACGGAGTCCGAGCGATCGGTCGAGCGCCGCCTGGTCACCGCCCGCGAGCAGCCACGCGGACCCCTGCTTCTGCTCGTCGCCGTTGCGGGCGGGCAGTGCGTAGCGGGTGGCGTGCCGGACGACGTCGTGGTTCGAGAACACCCACGTCGTCGACGAGCCGGACTGCTCGGCGAGCCCGAGGTTGAACTCGATGATCGTGCGGAACTGCTGTGCGTCGAAGTCCGCCTCGAGCAGGTCGAAGTTGAACGCCTGCCCGAGTCCCTCGGCGCTGGCGTACCGGGCACGGCGGTCGGCTGCGACCCAGGCCTCGGCGACGGCGGTCCGTGCCGGGGTGTACTCGTCGAACACCGTGCGCCACTCGGCGTAGATCTCGTGCACGTCGTCGCGGTCCCACAGGATGTGCGAGCCGTCCTTCGGGGCGGCGAGCACCTCGGCCCACGTGGGCAGCTCGCCCGCGGGCAGGTCCTTCGCCAGGCCGTGCGCCACGTCGATGCGGAAGCCGTCGACACCACGGTCCGACCAGAAGCGCAGCGTGTGCAGGAAGTCGTCGCGCACCTCGCGGTTCGCCCAGTTCAGGTCGGGCTGCTCCGTCGCGAAGTTGTGCAGGTACCACTGGCCGTCGCCCACGGCGGTCCAGGCCGGGCCGCCGAAGATCGACACCCAGTCGGCCGGCGCCTCGGACCCGTCGGGACCGGTGCCGTCGCGGAACACGTAGCGGTCCCGGGCCGGGCTGCCCTTCGGCGACGCCAGCGCCTCGCGGAACCACTCGTGCCGGTCGCTCGTGTGGTTCGGCACGATGTCGACGATGACCCGGATGCCGGCGCCGTGCAGGGCATCGACCATCTCGTCGAAGTCGGCGAGGGTGCCCAGACGCGGGTCGACCTCGCGGTAGTCGTCGACGTCGTAGCCGCCGTCGGCCAGTGCGGACGGGTAGAACGGGCTGAGCCAGACGGCCTCGATGCCGAGGGAGGCCAGGTACGGCACCCGCGAGGTCACCCCGCGGAGGTCGCCGATGCCGTCGCCGTCCGCGTCGGCGAACGAGCGGGGGTACACCTGGTAGACGCTCGCCTGGCGCCACCAGGTCTCGGCGTCGATGGCGGCTGCGGGCTGGACGAGCGTGTCGGTCACGTCGGGCCTTTCGTTGTTCGTGCGGGTGGTGGTCGTGGTCGTTGCAGCTGCGTTCGTGTCCGCGGTCGCGGACTGCGACGGCGGGGTCACTTGATCGCGCCCTGGGTCACGCCGGCCATCACCCATCGCTGGGTGACGAGGTAGACGATGATCGCCGGGGCCATCGCCATCAGGTACGAGGCGAACGACACGTTGTAGTTGTTGCTGAACTGCGTCTGGAACATCTGCTGCAGCACCGGCAGGGTCTGCAGCGCCGGGTCCGAGGTGATCAGCGACGGCATCACGAAGTCGTTCCAGGACGCCAGGAACGCGAAGATGCCGACGGTGGCGCTCATCGGCGCGAGGAGCGGGAACACCAGTCGCCAGAACACCTGCCCCGTGCTCGCACCGTCGATGCGGGCACTCTCCTCCAGCTCGGCCGGGATCGAGCGCAGGAACGCGGTGAAGAGCAGCACGCTGAACGACAGCTGGAACATGACGTGCAGGATCGCGACGCCGAACGGGTTGTCCAGCCCGGCGAGGCCCGTGAGCTTCACCTGCGACAGTGCGAGCACCGGGAACGGCAGGAACATCGCGGCGAGCAGGTAGAAGAACGACCAGCGGAAGAAGCGGCGCTCCCAGTTCCGGGCGATGGCGTACGCCGTGAACGACGCGAGCAGGATCGTCCCGACGACGGTGATCGCCGCGATGAGCACCGAGACGCCGAACGCCCGCGGGAAGTCCGTGAGCTCCCAGGCCTGCACGAAGCCGTCGACGCTGAACGGCGCCGGCAGCGAGAACGCGTTGCCGTCCACGGCCTGCGTCGTGGTCTTGAACGCCATCGTCACGGTGACGTAGAGCGGGACGAGGACGGACAGGGTGCACAGCGCGAGGACGATCGTGACCGGCCAGTTGAACCGTTCACCGCGGCGTCCGGCGGTGCGGTCGGCGTCGACCGACCGGATGCTGCCGGTCGCCGTCGTGCCCGGGCGGAGGGGTGCTTGCATGGTCATCAGAGCGCTGCCTTCCCGCGGGTCGCCCGCAGCTGGATGACGGCGATGACGACGGCGATCACGAAGAAGATCGTCGCGTTCGCCATCTGGTACGCGTAGTCGCCGCCGCTGAAGCCCTTGAAGATCGACATCGCGACCGTCGTGGTCGAGGTGCCCGGGCCGCCGTCGGTCAGGCCGACGACGATGTCGTACGAGTTCAGGAAGTTCTTGAACCCGATCACCAGGTTGATGAGGATGTAGCCCGCCGTCAGGGGTGCGGTGATCGAGACCAGCTGCCGCCAGGCGCTGGCACCGTCGAGCGCCGCGGCCTCGTACACCTCGCCGGGGATCGACAGGACGCCGGCGATGTAGATGAGGAGCGTCGACGGGATCGCCTGCCAGGCGGTCACGACGACGATCGCGACCCACGCCAGGTCGGGGTTCGCCAGGATGCTCTGCTCGAGCGGGGCGATGCCGAGCGTGGTCGCGAGCGCCGGCAGGCTGTTCGCGAAGAGGAACGAGAACACGTAGGCGATGACGATGCCGGAGATCACCATCGGCAGGACGAAGATGCCGCGGAGCGCGATCTTGCCGCGGATCTTCGACGTCAGCGCGATCGCGAGCAGGAACGCCACGGCGTTCACCAGGAGCACGGTGACGAGCGAGAACCCGATGGTGAACAGGTACGCCTGCAGGATCGCGGGGTCGGAGAACACCGCGACGTAGTTCGTCAGGCCGGTGAACCGGAACTCGCCGAAGCCGACGGAGTTCGTGAAGCTCAGCACGATGCCCATCGCTGCGGGGAGCGTGATGGCGAGGGTGAAGAGCACGAGCGTGGGGACGAGGAACAGGAGGAAGAGCGGATCGACGCGCTTGGCGCGTCCGCGGACGCCGGCCTGGAGGCGCGGTGCGGCTCCGCCCCGGCGGCGGCGGCGGTCCGCCGTCGTGATCGATTCGGTGGTCGTGGTGGCCAAGGTCGTCTCCTTACGCGGCCGACCGGAGCGCGAGCCGCGCCCAGTCGCCGTCGAGGGTGCGGAGTTGCGGGTCGGGCGCACCGCCGAAGGCGATGGACTGCAGGTAGTTCGCCACCGGGATCTCGGCGGGGATGAGCTGCGAGGCGCCGAGGTAGAACGCGGCCTGGTCGTACGAGTCCTGCATGCCGCGGAGCGCGGGGTTCGAGACCGGAGGAGAGTCCTTCCGCACACCGAAGCCGTTGTTGTCGGCGTTGTACCGGTCGCTGATCTCCGGGCTCATCAGGAAGGACAGGAACTCGCGGGCGGCCTCCTGCTTCCGTGAGGCCTCGGGGATCCAGAGCCCGAGGTCGACGTTGACGCGCACCTTGTTGTCGGCGGGGTCGTCGGTCGCCGGGAACGGGAAGGTGCCGAGGTCCATGTCGGGGTTCGTCTTCGCGATCTCGCCGAGCGCCCAGGGGCCCTGTAGGTACATCGCCGCCTTCCCCTGCGCGAACGCGAGGTTGCCGTCGCCGTAGCCCCGGCTGGCGGCGCCCTGCTGGTGCCACTGCAGCAGGTCCACCATGCGGCCGACGGGAGCGGCGAAGTCCTTCTCGAACGACACCGCCGACCCCCTGCCGACCGAGGTGCCCTCGCGGTCGAGCGCCGCGAAGGTCGACGGCACGTCGAGCATGCCGCCCACCGAGTAGTCGAACATGCCCTGGGCGATCGTCCAGTTGTCCTTGTACGTGCCGTACATCGGGGTGATCCCGGCCTTCACGAGACGCTCGCACACGTCGGTGAACGCGCTCCAGGTCGTCGGCACCTCGAGACCCTGCTGCGCGAACAGCTGCTTGTCGTAGATTACCGACGCGGCGGTCACCGAGTAGGGCAGGACGCTCGTCCGGCCCGGGTAGTCGGCGGTCTGGCGCATCAGGGGCCAGAGGTCGGGGTTGATCGTGTCCTTCTCGGGCAGGTCGGACAGGTCGGTCAGGGCCCCGTGCTCGACGAACGACACCATCGCGTAGTTGTAGTTCAGGCACCCGAGGTCCGGCGGTCGGTTCCGGACGAAGTTCGCGGACATGTTCGACGTCGAGTCGCGGACCACGCGGATCGTCGACTGGCTGTCGTGGAACTTCGCGATGACGTCGTCGAAGTACCCGATGACCTCGGGCTTCGACACGTAGAAGGTGATCGTCTCGGGTCGGCTGCTCGATCCTCCGAGCGGGGCGCACCCGGCGAGTGCCAGGCCCGCGCCGATGCCGCCCGCACCGAGCAGGAACCCGCGGCGGGTGACCCCGGCCGTGCTCCTGGTGGTGGCGTGTGCTTGCACGTCGTCTCCGTCCGTCCGGACCCGGCGTCCCTGCCGTTCCGACTCGCGTGCCGGCGTCGGTGTCGGCTCGCGCGACTAAATGTACTCAGAAAATCTAATCGCGCAAGCAAGTCGCGTCGCGGTAGGGTCGGCGCATGCCACAACGCCGTGTGACCCCCCGCGCGACCAGCGCCGAGACGGTCCTGGCGTACGCCCTCGAGCCGTCGTCCGGTGCCTTCACGGCGACCGAGGCGATCGACGCCACGGGGCTGACCCGCTCGACCGTCCTCGCCGCGTGCGCGGAGCTCGTCCGGCTCGGTTGGCTCCGCGACCTCGACGACGCCCGCACGGCAGGGGAGTACCGGAAGGGCCGGCCCGCCCGGCGCTGGGAACTCGTCGCGGACGCGGGGGTCGTCGTCGGCGTCGACGCGGGGCAGCACCGCGTCACCGCGCTCGTCGCCGACCTGCGGGGCACCGTCCTCGCCCGCGCCGAGGGGGCGCTCGGCGAGTCCGGGCTCGAGGTGCCCGTCCGGCTCAGTGTGACGACCGACACCGTCGCGGCGGCACTCACCGCGGCCGGCGTGGACGCCGCCCGCGTGCTCGTGACGGTCGTCGGCATCCCGGCTCCGGTCGACGCGCTCGGTGCGTCACCCCGCGACGGCGGCTTCTGGGACAGCATGAACCCGGGCTTCTCGGACGTCGTGCCCCACGGTGTCGTCGTGGTCGAGAACGACGCGAACGCCGCCGCGCTGGCCGAACGGCCCTCGTCGGGGGACGCCTCGTTCGCGGCGCTGCTCTCGGGCGAGCGGTTCGGCGCCGGCCTGGTCGTCGACGGCGCGCTCCTCCGTGGTGCCCGGGGCGGTGCCGGTGAGCTCCGGGTGCTCGACCTGGTCGACGGGGTGGCCTCGTCGAACGGCATCGGGCGCACCGCCCGCGAGCTCGTGCGTGAGGCGCGGGCCGACGGGCGCATCGGTCCGGCCTCCCTGCTCGGCGGCGTCGAGGAGCCGGGCGCCGAGGCGGTGTTCGCCGCCGCCGCCCTGCTCGACCCGGTGGCGCTCGAGGTCGTCGACCGCCTGGGGGACCGCCTCGCCCGGGTCTGCGTCCTGCTCGCGAGCCTGCTCGACATCGACCGCGTGGTCGTCGCCGGTGCGATCGCCGACGCCGCCGCTCCCGTGATCGAGCGGGCGCGCGAGCACCTGGCTGCCTGGGAGTACGACCCGACGCCCGAGGTCGTGCCGTCGCGGCTCGGCGGCGACGTCGTGGTCCTCGGCGCCGTCGCGCGTGCGCTCGACCTCGTGCACGCCGACCCGCTGGCCTTCCCGCTGCCCGCCGAGACCCCCGCCGTCGCGACCTGACCGCCGATCCGCTCCCGCCGGCCCTCAGCGGGGGAGCGCCGCCAGGACCTCGGCGGCACGGGCGGCCTGCTCGGCGCTGACGTCGAGGTGCGTCACGAGCCGGACGTGCCTCGGGCCGAGCTGCATCACCCGCACGTCCCGCTCGGCGGCCGCGGCCACGAAGGCTGCCGGATCGGTCACCTCGGCGAAGACGATGTTCGTGTCGACGGTCGCGGGGTCGACGTCGAGCGCGGACGCGAGCACCCGGGCGTTGGTGTGGTCCTCGGCGAGACGGTCGACGTGGTGCCGGAGCGCGTACCGGCCCGCCGCGGCCAGGAAGCCCGTCTGCCGCATGCCCCCGCCGTAGCGCTTCCGCCAGGTGCGGGCCGCGGCGACGTGCTCCCGGGAGCCGACGAGCACCGAGCCGACCGGCGCGCCGAGCCCCTTCGACAGGCAGACCGACACGGTGTCGAACCCCGCGGCGAGGTCGCGCAGCGCGATCCCCGACGCGACGTGGGCGTTCCACAACCGGGCACCGTCGAGGTGCACCGCGATGCCGTGCTCCCGCGCGAACGCCTGCACGGCGTGCACCTCGTCGACGGGCTGCACGGTCCCGCCACCGAAGTTGTGCGTGTTCTCGATCGCGATCGCCGTCGTGGACACGCTGTAGGCGCCGGCGTTCGGCTCAGCCACCTCCGCGACCGCCGCCGCGACGAGGCGTCCGCGCTCCGAGGGCCACGTGCGCGTCGTGATGCCGGAGAACACCGCCGCGGCACCGAGTTCGGCGCGGACGACGTGGGCCCGGACGTCCGCCAGGAGTTCCTCGCCCGGCGCGACGTGCAGCCGCAGCCCGAGCTGGTTCGCCATCGAGCCGGTCGGGGTGAAGAGCCCGGCTTCGTGGCCGAGCAGGTCGGCGACCTCGCGCTCGAGGGCGTTCGTCTCCGGGTCCTCGCCGAAGACGTCGTCACCGACCTCGGCGTCGGCCATCGCTCGGCGCATCGCAGGCGTCGGGCGGGTCACGGTGTCGGAGCGCAGGTCGATCGGAGCGTCGGTCACCGGGCAACGCTAACCCGCCGTCCGGTCCGTCGATCACCAGGCAACACCGACCCGCCGTCCGGTCCGTCGATCACCAGGCAACACCGACCCGCCGTCCAGTCCGTCGATCACCGGCGTCGCTACGGTGAGGCCCATGCAGCCGCCAGCAGCCGGGACCCTCCGCATCCTCCACCTCTCCGACACGCACCTGACCGGTGACGGTGCCCTGCACCAGGGGTCGGTCGACACGACGGCGGCGTTGGACGCGGTGCTCGCGCACGTCGACGGGGTCCCGGGCGTCGGCCTGGTCGTGGTCTCGGGGGACGTGTCCGAGGACGGGAGTCCCGCGTCCTACCGCACCGCTCGCGAGCGGATCGGCGCCTGGGCGCAGCGGCACGGCGCCGCACTCGTCCTGGTCCCCGGCAACCACGACCTCCGCGAGGGCTTCCGCCAGGTCCTCGCGAACGGCCACGTCCTCGGGGAGGGCGGCACGCCGCTCGCGCACACGATGGAGTACGTCCCGCCGTCCGTGCCGGTCTCCGGGCAGTCGGTCGTCGCCGGCTTCCGCGTGGTGACGGTCGACACGAGCGTCCCCGGTGCCGGCTACGGCGCGCTCAGCGACACCGCGCTCGAGCGACTCCGCGCGGCGCTCACCGGCGAGCCCGTCCCGCACGGCACGGTCGTCGTGCTCCACCACCCGCCGGTGCCCTCGCCGACCTTGCTGCACGAGGCCCTCCGCCTGCAGGACCCCGAGGACCTCGCCGAGCTCCTCGACGGCTCGGACGTCCGGGTGGTGCTCGGCGGGCACCAGCACCACCACAGCGCCGGGTCGCTCGCCGGCGTCCCGGTGCTCGTCGCGCCCGGGGTCGCGAACGACACGGACGTCGTCGGACCGTACGCCGAGGAGTCCGCCCACGTCGCCCACGGCGCACTGGTCGTCGACGTCGCCACCGACGGCTCCGTCTGGTCGACACCGGTCCGCGTCCCCGACCCGGACCGCGACGTGCTCGCCTTCGCGCTCGACGCCGAGACGGTGGCACGGATCGCGGAGCAGGCGGGGCCCGCCGCGCGCTGACGGCGCCTGGTACCCCTCGCTCACGGACACCGTTCCGGCGTCGCGAGTACACCGGAGCCATGCCCACGGAAGGAGTCCCCCATGCGCATCGGTAGTGCAGTGCAGTACGACCGGTACGGCGGGTTCGACGTCGTCGACCTCGTCCCGCAGGAACGTCCCGAGCCCGGACCCGGCGACGTCGTCGTCGAGGTCGTCGCCGCCGGCCTGAACCACGTCGAGCGGTTCCTCCGCGAGGGGAAGCTGCGCGACCACATCGACCTCGAGTTCCCTGCCCACCAGGGCGTCGACTTCGCCGGCATCGTCCGGGCCCGCGGCGCCGAGGTCCGTGACCTCAAGGTCGGCGACGAGGTGATGGGCCACGCGCCCGAGGGCGGTGCCCACGCCACGTGGATCCGCGTGCCCCGCGGTGCGGTCGTGAAGAAGCCCGAGCACGTCGGGTGGGAGGTCGCCGGCGGCCTCTACCTGGCCGGCGCCACCGCCGCGACGATCGTCCGCGGACTCCGTCTCGGGCCCGACGACACCGTCGTGATCTCCGCCGCTGCCGGCGGTGTCGGGCACATCGAGTGCCAGCTGGCGCACGATGCCGGCGCGACCGTCATCGCCCTCGGCAGCCCGCGGAACCACGACTACCTGCGGCAGATCGGTACGCTGCCGGTCGCGTACGGCGAAGGCGAGGAGGACCGCATCCGGCAGATGGCGGCCGGCCGGCCGATCACCGCGTTCATCGACAACCACGGCGGTGGCGGTGCAGCGGACCTCGCATCGCGGCTCGGCGTGCCGTCGGAGCGGCTGGTGACCTCCGAGCACCGCCGCGACGTCGAGATCCGGTTCCTGCGGGCACCGGCCGACGACGAGGAGGCCCGTGACCTGCTCACCCTGCTCGGCAAGGCCGTGCAGGACCGCCGCGTGCAGGTGCTCATCTCGGGCTTCTACCCGTTCGAGTACATCGTCGACGCCTACGAGGACCTGGCCGAGATGCGCTCCCGCGGCAAGGTCGTGATCGGCATGCAGACGGTGGAGACCGGTGCGCGACTCGACTGGTACCGCTCGGAGAAGGCGCGTGACCTGCGCGACCGCTACGCCGATGCACGAGGCGCGGACACCGAGACGATGGCCGGCGGGTCGGCGAGCCCGGAGGCCTGAACCACACGCGCGACGATCGGGCCCGGTCTCCGGCAGGAGGCCGGGCCCGATGCGTGCGCGGGAGAGCGTGCGTCGGCTAGCTGAGGACGTCCTTCGTCGCGAACCGTCCGTACGCCAGCGCCCCGAACACGGCCACCCAGCCGAGCTGCAGCAGCGCGTTCGCCCCGAAGGAGTCGAACGCGATCGGGTCGCGGAGCAGGTCGCCGAAGCCGAGCCACAGGTGCGAGAACAGGAACGGGTGCAGCCAGTCGAGCTGCGGGAGCTGGTCGAGCACCTGCGACACCCCGGCGAGCACGACCGTCGCGGCCATCGCCCCGACCGGCACCGTCGTCAGCGTCGAGGCGAAGAGCCCGATCGCGGCCAGCCCGAGCATCGACAGGGCCACGTACAGCGCGAGGAGCAGTGCGCGGCCGGCGTACGACCAGCCGCCGACCTGCGTCCCCGACAGCAGGGTCACCGGGCCGATCGGGAAGAGCAGTGCGCCGATCGCCGCGCCGACGAGCACGACGAGGAGCGTCGCGGCCAGGCAGAACGCGACCGTGGCGGCGTACTTGACCAGGATGAACCGCAGGCGGCCGGTCGGGGCCACCAGCAGGTAGCGGATCGTGCCGTGCGACGCCTCGCCCGCGACCGTGTCCCCCGACACGACCCCCACGGTCAGGGGCAGGAACAGCGGGATCGACACGGTGAGCGCGGTGAACGCGACGAAGAGGCCGTTGTTCGTGATGTCCCCGAGGAACGCGGGACCACCGGAGTCACCGTCGGTGGTCAGGCGCACCGCGATCGCGATGAGCACCGGGACCAGGGCGAGGGCACCGAGCATCGCCCAGGTCCGGCGGCGCCGGAACAGCAGCGCGAGCTCCGACCCGAGCAGGGCGAAGGGGCGGACGGGACGGCGGACGGGCTCAGGCTGCGACATCGAACCCCTCTCCGGTGAGCGCGACGAACAGGTCCTCGAGGGTGCCGCCGCCCACCGCGACGCCCCGGACCCGGACGTCGGCACGGACGAGGTCGGCCGTGACGGTCTCGGGCAGGACGTCGTCGGGCAGGTCGGCGACCAGGACGTCCGCACCGGTGTCCCGACGCGGGGAGAGCCCCAACCGCACGAGCACCGCCGAGGCCTCGCCCACGTCGGGGGTCCGGACGGTCAGGGTCCGTCCGCCCGTCGCCCGGAGCTCGTCGAGGGACCCCTGCGCCACGAGGCGCCCGCTCCGCATCACCGCGGCGTGCGTGCAGACCTGCTCGATCTCGGCGAGCAGGTGGCTCGACACGAAGACCGTGGTGCCGTCGTCGGCCAGCGAGCGGATGAGGTTGCGGACCTCGCGGGTCCCCTGCGGGTCGAGGCCGTTCGTCGGCTCGTCGAGCACGAGGAGGTCACGCGGCGCGAGCAGTGCGCCCGCCAGGCCGAGGCGTTGCTTCATGCCGAGCGAGTAGGCGTGTGCCTTCTTGTCGGCGGCGTGGCCGAGCCCGACGCGGTCGAGCGCCGTCGCGACACGGTCGTGGCGGGTGCGCGGGTCGGAGGTCGGGTCCGCCGCGTCGAACCGCTGCAGGTTCGCCCGACCGGACAGGTACGGGTAGGCGGCCGGACCCTCGACCAGCGCGCCGACGCGGGGGAGGACCTCCTGCAACGCGCCCGGTACCGCACGACCGAGCACCTCGATCGTGCCGCTCGTCGCCGCCGACAGGCCGAGGAGCATCCGGATGGTGGTGGTCTTGCCGGAGCCGTTGGGTCCGAGGAACCCGAAGACCGATCCGCGCGGGACGGCCAGGTCGATGCCGTCCACGGCGCGCTGCCGGCGGAACACCTTGACGAGCGACTGCGTCCGGATCGCGAGGTCGGGAACGGACCGGCCGGGCTCCGTCGCTGCCCGGTCCGGCTGCGGGGCTGTCGTCACTTGGCGGCGGTGACCAGCGCGGACACCGGGACGGCGCCGGCGAACACCCGGCCGTCGTCCGCCAGGTAGACCGACACGAGCGACGTCTGCAGTGCGCGGCCGCCGTCGACGGGCTTCGTCACCTGGTCGAGGAGCGCCGAGGCGTCGGAGTCCCGACCCGGTCCGGCGGTGTCGCCGGCGGGCAGCTCCACGACGCTGTCCCACCCGGAGCCGGTCACCGTCGGTCCGACGCCGCTCCGGTCGTCGCCGTGCGCCCGACCGCCCTGCCCGTGCCGGTGGGCGTCCGAGAGGTCCTTCGTCGTGACCTCGGCGCCGGACGGCGGGGTGAAGTCGAACAGTCGAGCGTCGGGCGCGCCGTAGTCGAGGCTCGTGAACCCGACCTGGAACGCCGGGTCCTGCTGCCCGGCTGCGGTCACGGTGACGCGCAGGGGCAGCCCGGTCTGCTGGTCGACGGCGAGCCGGACCGAACCGACCAGGGTGTCGTCGGACCTCGGCGTCAGGGTGACCTGCCATGCGTCGTGTCCGGCGACGCGGACCGTCGTCGGGTCGGACACCCGGGTGCTCGGGGTGATCGCGTCGACCGCACGCTCGGCCGCCTGCGCCGGCGTGGTCGCGCCGGCGGTGGGGGCGTCGGCGTCCGCGGGGAGCGTCAGGTGCACCGCAGTGCGCTCCTTCGAGTCCCAGGTCCACACGTCGGACCCGTTCCGGACCACGTCCTGTTCCGCGAGCTGCTGGGTCAGCTGGAAGCGCTGTTCGTCCTCGCCACCGACGTACACCCGCGCGGTGTGCGCGGCGGTGAGCAGTCCGAGCACGTCGGACGCGTCGCCCTCGAGCGAGGAGCCGCCGCTGCCCGAGGGGAGCTCCGGCAGCCCGAGGTCGCTCGTCTGCGCGAGCGTGCCGGAGTACTGGGCGTCCCGGGACCCCGCGATGCTCGCGAGGACCTCGGCCGCGGTGGGGTCCGAGCCCGCCACCGGTTCGGCAGCGGCGTTCGCGATCACCGGCGCGGCGATGACGCCGGCGACGACGACCGGCGCGATCGCGGCGGGCAGCCAGGCTGACTTCTGCATCGTGTCCCCTTCGGTGGAGCGGTGGGTCGCGAGCACCGTACGTCGGGCTGCCGACAGTCGGCTGGGCGTCCGCGGCTGTCGTCCCGGTGCCCGGCACTCGTAGGATCGGTCCGCCCGGCGACGGGACGACACGGCGGCGAAGGAGACGGCATGCGCGCGGTCCTCGGACTGGACATCGGTACCTCGAGCACGAAGGCGCTGCTGGCCGGGTTCGACGGCAGGGTGCTCGCCGAGGGCTGCCGGGAGCACAGCGTCGACCGCCCCGTCGAGGGGCGGGTCGAGATGGACGGCGACGCCTGGTGGGCCGAGTTCGTGGACCTGACGACCGAGCTGCTCGCGCGGGTCCCGCACGCGCGGGTCGAGGCGGTCGGGGTCAGCGGCATCGGTCCGTGCGTCCTGCTGTCGGACCAGGACGGACGGCCGCTGCGGCCCGCGATCCTCTACGGGGTCGACACCCGCACGGCGGACATGCTCGACGAGGTCGCGGCGGAGCTCGGCGGTGACGACGCCGTCCGTGCCCGGTGCGGCAGCGGGCTCAGCACACAGGCCGCCGGGGTGAAGCTCGCGTGGCTCGCCCGGAACGAACCCGACACGTGGCGTCGTGCCGGACGGTTCACGATGCCCTCGTCGCGGATCGTCGAGCAGCTCACCGGCGAGTACGTCCTCGACCACCACTCGGCCAGCCAGACGACCCCGCTGTACGACGTCCACGCCGAGCGCTGGATCGACGACTGGTGCGCGCGGCTCGCGCCCGGTCTGCGGATGCCGCGGCTGCTCTGGCCCGGCGAGCGGGCCGGTGACGTGACGGCCGCCGCGGCCGCAGCCACGGGCCTCCCGGCCGGGATCCCGGTGATCGCGGGGACCATCGACGCGTGGGCCGAGGGGGTCAGCTCCGGCGTCCCCGCGCCGGGGCGGGTGTTCCTGCAGTACGGGTCGACGATGTTCCTCATCGCGCCCACCGACCGACCGACGTCGGTCCCGGGTCTGTGGACCACGGTCGGGACCCGCCCTGGGCAGCCCTGCGTCGCGGGGGGCACCGCGACCTCCGGCGCCGTCACCGACTGGCTCCGGCGGCTCGTCGACGGCGACCGCGCAGCACTCCTCGCCGAGGCGCGGGCCGCCGGTCCGGGCGCCGGGGGACTGCTCGTCCTGCCCTACTTCGCCGGGGAGCGGACCCCGATCGCGGACCCGGACGCCCGCGGAGTGGTCGCCGGGCTGACGGTCCGGCACACGCGTGGTGACCTCTACCGCGCGACGCTCGAGGGGACGGCCTACGCGGTCCGCCACAACCTCGAGGTGCTGGGCGGGGCCGGCATCGACGTGCACGAACTCGTCGGCGCCGGCGGCGGGGTGCTCGGACGACTGTGGCCGGAGATCGTGTCGGACGTCACGGGGCTCCCGCAGACCATCCCGTCCGTCACCACGGGGGCGTGCTTCGGCACGGCGTACCTGGCCGCGCTGCTCGTCGACGGCGCGGACCGCGTCGACATCCGCGCCTGGAACCCGCCGGCGGTCGTCATCGAACCGGATCCGGTGGCCTCCGAGCGGTACGACCTCGGGTACCGGGACTACCGGGAGCTCTACGAGGCGACCGTGCCGGTCGTGCACCGGTTGGCGCGCCGCCAGCGCGACGACGGGACCGCCACCGCACCAGCCGGTCCGGCGGGTGCGCTGGCGGTCCCGAGGGGGCGACCGGCGTCAGGTCACGCGGTGGCGGTGACCCCGGCGTCGGTGCCGGCTGCGCCTCCGGCGTCGGTGCCGGCTGCGCCTCCGGCGTCGGTGCCGACGGGCGCGGAGCCGTCGTAGCCGCAGATCGCGGCGACCTTCTCCGCGCTCGCGCTCGACGGGTCGAACGTGTACCCGAGCCACTCCTTCGCCATCCGCCGGGCGACCTCGATGCCGACGACCCGCTGGCCCATGCAGAGCACCTGGGCGTCGTTCGACAGCACCGACCGCTCGACGCTGAACGAGTCGTGCGCCGTGACGGCCCGGATGCCGGGCACCTTGTTCGCGCTGATCGCGACGCCGAGCCCGGTGCCGCAGACCAGGATCGCCCGGTCGGCCTCGCCGTCGGCGATCATCCGGGCGGCGTCGACGGCGACGTGCGGGTACGCCGTGTGGCCGTCCGCGTCGACGCCCACGTCGACCACGCTGGCCACGCGGTCGTCGGCCTCGAGGTCCCGCTTGATGACCTCCTTGTAGTCGAAGCCCGCGTCGTCCGAGCCCACCAACAGTCGTAGCGTCATGCGTCCACTCCTTCGCGTCGTGCGCGGTCGGCGAGCACCTCGCCGATCCGTGTGAGGACCATCCCCATCGAGGTGGCGCCCGCATCGGGCGTCCCCACGCTCTTCTCGGCCAGGGGTCGGGCCCGCCCGACCTTCGGCCGCAGGTCCGCCGTGGCCTCCGCCTGCTCGACGGCGACCCGCGCTGCCGTCCGCCAGGCCGCCGGCAGGTCGGCGCCGTCGTCGACCGAGGACCGCAGCTGGTCGACGAAGGGCAGCAGTGCGTCGAGCAGCGTCTTGTCGCCGCGGGCCGCGCCGCCCAGGTGGACGATCGAGTCCGCGAACGCCTGCGCGGCCGCCACGACGTCGGTCGGACCGTACGTCTCCCGGTCGTCGCCGAGCGCACGACCGAAGGACTCGAGGGCCGCGCCCCAGAGCACACCGGAGGTCCCGCCGGCGGACGCCGCCCAGGCGTCGCCCGCCCGACCGAGCACGAAGGCGACACCCGCGGCGGGGTCGGTCTGCTCGACCGACCGGCGGGCCGCCGAGACACCCTTGACCATGCCGCGCCCGTGGTCGCCGTCGCCGGCGACCGCGTCGATGCGCCCGAGGGTCTCCTCGTGCTCGCGGAGCAGCGCATCCATCGCCACCACGGCTGCGCGGGCGGTCTCGGCTGCCCGCCGGGAGGCCTCGGTCGCGTCCGGCACGACGGTCGCCTCCGCCTCGGCCTCGGCCACCGCGTCGGCCGGCACGAGCGCCGCGACCGGAGCGGCGACCTTGCGGTACGCCGGCGTGTAGGCGTCCGCGCGCCAGTACTGTTCGAGCTCGTCGTCGAGGAACTGCAGTGTGAGCGAGCAGCCGCCCATGTCGAGGCTGGTGACGAGCTCGCCGACCTCGGGCTCGACGACCTCGAGCCCGGCGTCCTCGAGGAGCGGCAGCACGCGGCCCCAGAGCAGGAAGAGCTCCTCGTACTTCGTGTCGCCCAGGCCGTTGAGGATCGGTGCGACCCGCGGCCCGGCGCCCTCGGGGCGTTCTGCCACCAGTCGCTCGACGAGCAGTGCGGCGAGCTCCCGCGCGGGCAGCACCGGGACGTCCCGGATGCCCGGCTCACCGTGGATGCCGAGCCCGAGGCCGAGGTGTCCGTCCGGGACGGAGAAGAGCGGTTCGGTGGCGCCGGGCATGGTGCAGCCCGAGAACGCGACGCCGATCGTCCTGGTGGCGGCGTTCGCCCCGGTGCCGACGCGCTCCACCTCGTCCAGGTCGAGTCCCGCCGCCGCGGCGGCACCCATCGCCTTGAAGACCGAGAAGTCGCCGGCGATGCCCCGCCGCTGCGCGACCTCGTCGGCGCTCGCGACGTCGTCGGTGACCACGACGATGCGCGTGTCGATGCCCTCGGCGCGCAGGCGCTCGGCGGCGAGGCCGAAGTTCATCGTGTCACCGGCGTAGTTGCCGAACGACAGCACGACGCCGCGGCCCTGGTCGGCGGCCTTGGCCACCGAGTACACCTGGGCCGCGGACGGCGAGGTGAAGACGTTGCCGACGACGGCGCCGGTGGCGAAGCCGGGGCCGACGACGCCGCAGAACGCGGGGTAGTGCCCGGACCCGCCGCCGACCACGACGGCGACCTGCCGGTCGGCGCCCTCGGTCGGGAGGGCGACCACCCCGCCGTGCACGCCGCGTACCCGGTCGGCGTACAGGGCGAGCCAGCCGGCCAGCTGGTCGTCGGCGAAGTCCTCGGGGTCGTCGTGGATCGTGGTCATGGCGTGCGTTCCTGTCGTGCGGTGGACCGGGGTCCGGTGGATGGGGTCAGGATCGGGTCGGACGACCGGGTGCGTCGGTCGGGTCGGAGGGGACGGGCCGGGGGACCGGGCGGCGGCGGGACGGCCACCGCCGCCCGGGGTCGGCTCGGCGGGCCTCAGCGGGTGCCGCGGTGCGGGCGTCCCTGGGGCACGTCGAGGAAGTGGATCATCACGAAGGCGCAGGCGTAGAGGCCGACGAAGGTCCAGGTCACCGCCTGGCCGCCGCCGCCGAGCGCGAAGACCGCGGCGACGACGCCGGTGCCGAGGAACGCCGCGCCACCGGCAGCGGTGGTGTACATCGCCATCGCGGCACCCTTGTGCTCCGGGGCGAGCGCGGGCATGATCGCGCCCATCGGGACGAAGCCGGCGAGCAGGCAGCCGAACACGCAGCCGGCGACGACCGAGAGCACGTAGCCCCAGTCGGAGCCCGCGGGCACGAGCTGCGGCACGTACCACCAGGCGACGAGCCCGGTCGCCGAGCCCACGATGCCGAACCACTTCACCGTGCGCTGCCAACCGATCCGGTCGCCGACCCATCCGAACAGGGCGTTGACCAGGATGTTCGTCGCGTAGACGCAGACGGTCATGAGCAGCCAGCGGCTCTGGCCCCACCCGCGGTCGTTCGCGATGATCGCGGGCAGCACGACGAACATGCCGAACTCGGGCGCGGTGTTGATGAGGCGGACGAGGAAGCCCATCAGGATCTTCGGCCGGGTGGCGGTGAGGCGGATCCCGCTCGTCATCACGCGCCAGGCGCTCTCACCGGCGGGTGCGATCCGCGTGAAGCCGTTGGGCAGGCGGACGCCGAACAGCATGATCAGGAAGCCCACGACCACGAGGCCGATCGACGCGACCATGGCGCCCGCCTCGCCGACCGTGCCGCCGCCGAACACCGGGATCGCCCCGATGGCGAACAGCGAGCCGAGGGTCGGCAGCCCACCGGTGAAGGCGACGTAGAACCAGCCGACCGCCGAGCCGTTGCGCTCCACCGGCGTCGTGATGTTCACCCACACCAGGAAGGCGAACGCGAACAGCGGGTAGCCGAAGCCCCGCAGGGCGTACGCGACGGCGGCGAACGGCACGCTCTGCACGTCCAGGGCCAGCACGAACAGCACCTCGAAGACGACCCAGACGGCGAAGCCGAGGATCATCACCCGGCGCGGACCGACCAGGTCGGACAGGGCGCCGGAGACGTAGCTGCCGATCAGGGCGGCGAGGCTGTAGAACGTCACGATCGTCGCCACGGTGGCCTCGGGGCTGCCGAGCACCGCGACCATGTGCGGGGTGATGAAGTTCGACTCGACGCCGTTGCCGGTCATGAAGACCAGCACGGCGACGAAGCCGAGGGCGAGCGGACGGGGGATCCCCATCCGGTCCAGCCGGCCCTCGGACCGGCCGGCGGGGGGCGTGGAGGCGGTGGTGCGCGCGGTCGTCGTCGACATCGCGGGGACTCCTCGGGTGTCAGGCCCGCGCGGCGGACGTGGTCGGCGCGGACGTGGTCGGTGCGGACAGCGACGGGATGATGGACACCTTGACGGACGCACCGGCGGAGTCGCCGACCAGGTCCAGTGCCTGCTGGAAGTCCTCGAGCGGGAACTGGTGCGTGCAGATCTCGTCCATCGGCAGCGTGCCGGACTCGAGCAGCTTGATCGCCGCCGGCCAGGTGTGCGGACCGAGGTGTGCCCCGCGGACGTCGAGCTCCTTGTCGTCGGAGATGATCGACCAGTCGACGGAGACGGCGTCCTTGAAGACCGAGTACTCGACGAACGTGCCGAGCTTGCGGAGCAGGTTCAGGCCCTGCGGTACCGCGGACGGGTGGCCGGTGGCCTCGATGTAGACGTCGGCACCGTAGCCGTCGGTGAGCTCCTTCACCCGGGCGACGGCGTCCTCGTGCGCGATGTTGATCGTCAGGTCGGCACCGACCTTGCGGGCGAGCGCGAGCTTCTCGTCGACGACGTCGAGCGCGATGATCCGCAGCGGGTTCTTCTGGCGGGCGCCGGCGATCGCGGAGAGACCGATCGGACCGGCGCCGGCGATGACGACCGTGTCGCCGAACCGGATGTCGCCGCGCTCGACGGCGTGGAAGGCGCAGGAGAGGGGCTCCGCGAAGGCAGCGACCTGGCCCGGCAGCGCGCGGTCCACCGGGTGCGTCAGAGCCCCGCTCGGCACGAGCACGTACTCGGCCATCGCGCCGTCGAAGCCCTTGAAGCCGAACATGTCGTGGACGTTGCACATCCAGTAGGCGCCCTCGAGGCAGTAGCGGCACTCCCAGCACGGCACGATCTGCTCGCAGGCGATGCGGTCGCCGAGTGCCACACCGCGCTTCGCGAGTGCGTCGTCGGCGCCGGCGACGATCGTCCCGACGAACTCGTGGCCGGGGATCCGGTCGGCTTCCGCCCATGCCGGGCGGTTCTCGTCGCCCCAGAACTTCGCCGCGCCGTGGTAGCACTTCAGGTCGCTCGCGCAGATGCCGACGGCGTCGGTGCGGAGCAGGAGCTCACCCGGTCCGGGCTGCGGGACCGGACGCTCCTCGAGTCGGTAGTCGCCCGGACCGTGGACCACCACGGCACGCATCGTGGTCGGGTTCTCGCGGTGCGCGTCGCCCTGCGCCGGGGTCTCGGTCGTCGTCGTCGACATGAGCTGGTCCTCCGTTGGTCAGCCGGGCGGTGTGCCCGTTCCGATGGTTCGGCGACGACTGTACACGCTCGGGAACAGATGTCCAGAACACAATTTCTGCTATCGTTCCGACACCACGACCGCGCATCGCAAGGGAGCGACCATGACCACCGCCACCGAGACCGACCTCGCCGCCGCACTCCGACCGGGCCCCGACGCCGTCGAGCTGACGAACGACCTGACGGGCCGCACGGCGGTCGTCACGGGTGGGGCGTCCGGCATCGGCAACGCGATCGCCCACGCCTTCGCGTCGCGCGGGGCCCGGGTCGCGATCGTCGACGTCCGGACGGACGCCTCGGCCGCTGCAGCCGCCGGGCTGCCCGACGTCCCCACCGGTGCGCACCTCGGGCTCGCCTGCGACGTCACGGACGACGCCTCCGTCTCGGCGGCGGTCCAGCAGGTCGTCGACGCCGCCGGGTCGATCGAGGTGCTGGTGAACTGCGCCGGCATCGTCGCGCTCGACGCAGCGGAGGACCTGGACGGCGGCGCGTGGGCGCGCACGCTCGACGTCAACCTGACCGGGACCTTCCGGCTGGCGCAGGCGGTCGGGCGGCACATGCTCGCGGCGGGCAGCGGTCGGATCGTGAACATCGCGTCGCAGGCGGCACACGTCGGCCTCGACCGGCACGCGGCGTACTGCGCGTCGAAGGCCGGCGTCCTCGGGCTGACCCGGGTGCTCGCACTCGAGTGGGGCGGACGCGGGGTCACGGTCAACACCGTCTCGCCGACCGTCGTGCTCACCGACCTCGGCCGGGCGGCCTGGGCGAACGAGGCGGGGCTCCGCCACCAGGACGAGATCCCGACCGGTCGCTTCGCCACCCCCGCCGAGATCGCCGCCGCGGTGCTGTTCCTGGCGAGCGACGGTGCCGCGATGGTGAACGGCGCCGACCTGCGCGTGGACGGCGGGTTCACGATCCGGTGACCCCCGGTCGGACTACGATCCGAGTGTCCGACCGATCCGAAGGGTCCGCAGCATGTCCTCCGAGAGCACCACCGGCGCCGAGGGGGCCCGGGCCCGCTTCCCGCTCGACACCGTGTACCAGGCGGCGCGGATGTACTACCTCGAGGACGCCACCCAGGTCGAGATCGCGTCGCGCCTGGGGGTCTCCCGTCCCACGGTCAGCCGTCTCGTCGCCGAGGCCCGCCGCGCCGGACTCGTCCGGATCGACGTCGTGGACCCCTTCCAGGACGAGACCGTCGCACTGGCCGAGCGCCTGCAGGTCGTGCTCGGACTCCGAGCCGTGCACCTGGCCGCCGTGACGCACCAGGCGACGCTCGGTGCCGACCTGGCCGCCCCCATCGCGACCGCGGTCGAGGGCATGGGGCTCACGCCCGGCGACGCCGTGCTGATGTCCTCCGGTCGCACCGTGTACGACGTCGCACACGCCGGGATGCCGCCGCTGGCCGGGGTCCAGATCGTCCCGACGGTGGGCGGCCAGGCGGACCCGATGCCCTGGTTCCAGACGAACGAGATCACGCGGACCGCTGCCGAGCACTCCGGTGCGATCCCGGCGTTCCTCTTCGCGCAGGCCCTGCCGTCCGCCGCGATGCGCGCCACCCTCGACGAGGACCCCGCCTTCCAGCACGTGGTCGGGCTGTGGGGGCGGGCCAAGGGTGCGATCCTCGGCGTCGGCGCACCGACCCCGACCCGCGACGCGCTGGCACGGGGGATCCCGGTCGAGGACGCCGTGTTCGACCAGGCCGCCGGTGACGTCTGCCTCAACTTCTTCGCCGCGGACGGCTCGCCGATCGAGTTCCCCGGCAGCGAGCGCATGGTCCGGACCTCGCGCGACGTCCTGGCCGGCGTCCCGCACGCGGTCGGTGTGGCCGTGGGGGCGGCGAAGGTGCCGAGCATCGTCGGCGCGGTCCGCGCCGGCATGGTCAACGAGCTGGTGACCGACGCCGCGACCGCGCGCGCCCTGCTCGACGCGCTCGCCTGACCCGGCCGCGCACAGCGTCGCTCTCGGCCGCGTCGCCCGTGCGCGTGCCGCCCGCCGTCGGGACGGCACCGTCGACGGACGGGAGGCGCGGTGCGGGCCGGTGCCGCGCCTCCCGTCCGTCCCGTGTCCCGACCGTCAGTCGGTCGTGCGGGCGGTCCTGCGGACGTCCCACAGGTGGTGCACCGGGTCGTGCGCGTAGTAGGTCGCGAGGGTCGCGACCGTGAAGACGCTGCCGTCCGACCGCCGGCCCGTCCGCCCGAGGGCGTCGTCCGGTACCGCGGCGAACGCGGCCGCGGCGTCGCGAGCCGCCTCGGTCAGGTCGCGGGAGACGACCGCCGGGTCCTGCTCGCCGTACCGCTCCTCGACGGCGGTGGCGTCCTGGTCCCAGTTCGCGAAGGCCGGGCCGTCCTCGGACAGCACGAGGCGGAGGCGTTCGGTCATCTTCCGGTGGACGTCGCGGACGTGTGCGCCGTACTCGAGCGGCGACCACGTGTGGTCGTCCGGGCGCTGCCGGACGTCCGGACGGGCGAGCTGCTCCGGCCAGGCCGCCGTGTTCTCCGTGATCACGGCAGGGACGTCGCGGAAGGCGAGGGCTGCGCCGTCGAAGCCGCACTCGGGGCACGCCGCGCCGATCACCCAGGTCCAGTTCTTCGTGTCCGGTCGGATCGCCATGGGGCAGACGTTACCGGCTCGTGACCTCGCGCCCCATCGGCACGGGCATGCGGATCGGGCGGGACCCCCGTCCGGGTGACACGCCGTTCCCTGTGAATCCCGTGGCAGTGCCCGGCCCCGTGCTCCCTAGCGTTGCTGGCTGTCCCGGGCCGGTACCGACCGGCCCGCCCCACCACGAGGAGATCGCGAATGGGTTCCGACCCCAGCAGTACCAGCACCCGACCACCCCGACGTCTGCGCGTCAGCGACGTCACGGTGGTCGACCGGAGCATGATGCGCCGGGCCGTCAGCGGCATGGTCGTCGGCAACACGATGGAGTGGTACGACCTCGGGGTCTACGGCTACCTGGCGGTCACGATGGGCCGGGTGTTCCTGCCCACGGCCGAACCGTCGGTGCAGATCCTGTTCAGTCTCGGGGTGTTCGCGGCGACCTACGTCGCGCGGCCCCTCGGCGGGATCGTGTTCGGGCGGCTGGGGGACCGGCTCGGACGGCAGAAGGTGCTCGCCACGACGCTGATCCTGATGGCGTCGTCGACCTTCCTCATCGGGGTCCTGCCGGCGTGGTCGACCATCGGTGCGGTCGCTCCGGTGGTGCTCGTCGTGCTGAAGCTCGCGCAGGGGTTCTCGACCGGTGGTGAGTACGCCGGGGCCACCACGTTCGTGACCGAGTACGCCCCGGACCGTCGGCGCGGCTTCTTCGCGAGCATCCTCGACTTCGGCAGCTACATGGGCTTCGCACTCGGTGCGACCGTGGTGACCGTGCTGCAGGTGACCCTGGGCGAGGAGACGATGACCGCCTGGGGCTGGCGCCTGCCGTTCCTGCTCGCCGGCGTGATCGGCGTCGTCGCGATCTGGTTCCGCCTGCGCATCGAGGAGTCGCCGGTGTTCCAGGCGACCCAGGCCGCGCAGGAGGCCGCCGCGTCGGACCGCGAGGCCGCAGCGGGCGGCCGACCGGCGAACGTGCTCGTCATGGTGCGCGACCACTGGCGCCCCATCGTCATCGCGATCATGCTCGTCGGCGCATCGAACACGGTCGGCTACGCGCTGACCTCGTACATGCCGACGTACCTCACCGACTCGCTCGGCTACTCCGCGATCGACGGCACGCTGCTCACCATCCCCGTGCTCGTGCTGCTCGCCGTGATGCTGCCGGTCGCAGGACGGCTGTCCGACCGGATCGGTCGCCGCACCGTGATGTGGATCGGTGCCGGGACGACCGTCGTGCTCGCCGTCCCCGCCTTCCTGCTCATCGGGCACGGCGCGCAGTGGTCGACCCTCGTCGGGCTCGGGCTGCTGGCGTTGATGACCGCGCTGTGGGTGTCGAACCAGGCGGCGTCGCTGCCGGCGCTCTTCCCGACGTCGACGCGGTACGGCGGCATGGGCTTCGCCTACAACATCGCCATCGCGGTGTTCGGCGGGACGACGCCGCTCATCGTGCAGGCGCTCCTGACGGCCACGGGGGACCAGCTGGCGCCCGCGTACTTCCTCGTCGCGATGAGCGTCGTCGGAGCGGTCGGTGTGTTCTGCATGCGGGAGTCGTCGCAGCGCCCGTTGCCGGGGTCGATGCCCGCGGTGGAGTCCGAGGACGAGGCTCGCGAGCTCGTCCTCACGCAGGACACGAACCCGAACCTCGACCTGGGGGCCCTGCCGTTCGCGGCGCAGGACCGGGCGGAAGCAGCCGCCGAGCGCTGAGGGGGTGCGGCTGACCGGCGCCGGGTGACCGGGGCCCGGGGCGGCGCGCGGCGCCCGACGCGCGGTTCCAGGTGCCAGGTTCGCGACGTTGCACGTGTCGATCGACGCGTGCAACGTCGCGGTTCGCGCGTCACCCGCGTCTCCGGGCGTTCCCACGTCCCTGGCGAGCAGTGCTCCGCCGTCGGTGCCGCCGCCGGCGCCCGCGCCGGTCGGCCGTCCGCGGTGCTCAGTCGTGCCGGTGCTCGTGCGACGGGTCGAGCGCCGGCCACACCGGGAACGGGTCCGGCCACCGACGCCACACGTCGGGCCCGGCGAGCAGTTCCGCCGGGGTGAGGAGCGCACCGTCCAGCGCGCGTTCGACGGCGTGCACGTCGAGGCGCTCGCCGACGAACCAGATCGCCTGACCGACCGGTGCGTCCTCGTCCCACGACGGGTTCGCGGTCGGGTCGAGCGCCAGCATCGCGCCGAAGCTCGACCACGAGCCGACGTGGTCCGGCCGGGACGCCAGTCGGAAGAAGCCCTTCGAGCGCAGCACCCGGCCGTTCGCCCCCGCCGCGAGGTCGTCGGCGATGACGTCGGCGAGCCGCCCCGGGTGGAACGGCAGGGGCTCCCGGTACCGCACGGTCACCAGGTCGTCCCGCGGACCGCGCCCGGTGTCGGTCCGGCCGGAGTCGGACGACAGGGCGCGCATCCACCCGGCCCCCGAGGCCAGCAGCCGTGCCGCGCCGCCGTTGGACGCCGGCAGGTCGAGGGCGCTGCGCACGGCGGGCGCGGCGACGATCACCGCGTGCGGTGCCATGCGGTGGAGGAGGGACACGAGGGCGCGACGTCGTCGCCCGGACAGCGGCTCGACCCGGTCGAGCGCGATCACCGTGGCGTACTCGACGACGGAGACCACCCGCTCGGCCGCGACGAAGGCGTCGTCCACGTCGGACCAGAGCAGGTGGGCCACGTCGTCCGCGCGGAGCACGGCGACCACGTGGCGCAGGATCCGATCGTCCCCGGTCTCCGAGCGCGCGGCGTTCGCGAGCATCATGCCGACCGCGCGGACGTCGACCTCGGGCGCCAGCGTCACGACGAGGTCGTGGTCGGCGTCGGGTCCGCACACGCGGTCGAGCTGGTCGCGCCGCGCGGCGATGCCCCGGGCCGCGGCGAGGGCGTTGCCGGCGACGTGCATGCGGTGGCCGCTGCTGATCCTGCCGGCGACACGGACGGCGTCGGCATCGTGCAGGGCGGTGACGAGGGTGGTTGCTGCGGGGCGCATGTCGAGTACCCTACATGACAACCATTCTCAACAAGGAGCCGGTGCAGGAAGGAGACCCCCGTGAAGGTCCGCAACTCGCTCAAGGCGCTCAAGAAGATCCCCGGCTCGCAGATCGTGCGTCGCCGCGGTCGCGTGTACGTCATCAACAAGCGCGACCCACGCTGGAAGGCCCGCCAGGGGTAGGTCACCGGCCGTCCGTAGGGTGGGGTCATGCGACTCCTGCTCATCCGGCACGGCCAGACCCCCGCGAACGTGAACGGTGTCCTCGACGCCGAGGTGCCCGGGCCCGGGCTCACCGAGCTCGGGCAGCAGCAGGCGGACGCGCTGCCCGCGGCCCTGGCCGACCGCGGGATCGAGCGGCTCTTCGTCTCGTCCATGGTCCGGACGCAGCACACCGCCGCGCCCCTCGCTGCCGCGCTCGGGCTCGAACCCGTCGTGCTGCCGGGGCTCCGTGAGATCGAGGCGGGCGACCTGCAGGGCAAGCACGACCGGACCTCGGTGCAGCTCTACATCTCGACCGTGCACGGCTGGTCGGCGGGGGACCGCGCGGGCCGGATGCCCGGTGCCGAGAGCGGCGACGACTTCTTCGCGCGCTACGACGACGCCGTGCGGCAGATCCTCGCGACCGGGGTCGAGGTCGCGGCTGCGTTCAGCCACGGCGCGGCGATCCGCACCTGGGCCAGCGCGGTCGCGCAGAACACCCCGGACGAGTTCGGCACGAAGCGGCACCTCGAGAACACCGGGATCGTCGAGGTCGAGGGGTCCTTCGAGGACGGCTGGCGCCTGGTCGACTGGGAGGGCGAGCCAGTCGGTGGCGAGGACCTCATCGACCGGACGGCGCAGGACCCCACCGGCGACGCGTTCTGACGGCCGAGCCGTGCCCGAGACGCCGGCGTCGACTCGAGACGCCCGCAGTCGAGCGAGACGCCGCCCGATCCGGCGGCGTCTCGGCGGGACGGCGGCGTCTGGTGATCCGAGCGGTGCGCGAGTGCGTGACCACGCGACGGACGGGAGGCGCGGTGCCAGCCGGCACCGCGCCTCCCGTCCGTCTGCGCTCGCGTGGACTACGCGGGCTGCGCCGTCGTGTGCAGCGGCACGATCACGCCGTGCGACTCGCGCAGGACGTCGAGCGTGCGCTGGACCTCGTCCGCGCGCTCCTCGGTGTCCCAGCCCAGGGTGTCGGCGAGCACGTCCGCCAGCTCGTCGAGCAGGTCGATGGTGACGCCGCCGACGAAGGCGAGGTTCGTGCGTCGGAGCACCACGTCGACCAGGTGGACCGCCTGCTCGTGCTGCGCGAAGTACGCGACCTCGGCCCGTGTGAGCGACGGGTCGGACTCGAGGGGCACGACCGGGCCGTCGGTGAGGACGTCCACGACCTCGGCCGCACGGGTGCCGTAGCGCTCGAGCAGCCCCTCGACGACGGACTCGTCGAGGCCGTCACGGTGCGACTTGATCCACAGCGCCCGCTGCGCGTCGGTCGTCGGGAAGTCCTTGCCACCGCCGATCGCCATGCCGGTCGTGTCGACCTTCCGGGCGGTGCCGAGCTTCGTGGTGACGTCGCTCGACAGGTGCGCGGCCAGGGCGCGGAACGTGGTCCACTTGCCACCGACCAGGCTCAGCACCGTGGTGTCGGGGAGGCCGGCGATCGGGGTGTCGACGATCCGGTAGTCGCGGGACACGAAGCCGGGGGCGGTGTCCTCGTGGCGGGGGAGCGGGCGGATGCCCGAGTAGCTGTAGACGATGTGGTCGCGGGTGACCTCGATCTGCGGGAAGACGTGCTTCACCAGGCCGAAGAAGTAGTCGATCTCCTCCTCGGTCGTGGTCACCGGCTTCGACGGGTCCGCGTCGATGTCCGTCGTCCCGATGAGCACCCGGCCCTTGAGCGGGTAGATGAGGACGATGCGGCCGTCGTTGTTCTCGAAGAACAGCTCGCGGCCCTTGGTCGCCTCGAGCAGCTCATCGTTCTTGACGACGATGTGGGAACCCTTCGTCCCGCCCATGAACTTCGTCTCGCCGCCGAAGGCCTGGTTCGTCAGGTCGGTCCAGGGGCCGGACGCGTTCACGACCACGTCGGCGGTGAACACGAAGTCCTCGCCGGTCTCCCGGTCGCGGAGGACGACGCCGCCGTCACGGGTGCCGGCTGCCTCGACGTAGTTGACGGCGCGGGCGGTCGCGGCGCTGCCGGTGCCCTGCGCGGCGGCGAGGCCGTCCTTGAGCACGTCGAGCGCCAGGCGCTCCGGCTCGTGCACCGAGGCGTCGTAGTAGGTGCCCGTGTACTTGAGGTCCTTGTTGAGCGCCGGCATGTCGGCGAGCGCGGCCTTCTTGGTGAGGAAGCGGTGCTTCGGCACCGAGCCGCCGTCACGCGAGAAGGAGTCGTAGATCGTCATGCCGATCTTGATGAGCGCGGCACCGCGCTCCTTGGTCGAGCGCTGCTTGTGGGTGAGCATGCGCAGCGGAGCGTTCATGATGCCGGAGAACGTCGAGAAGATCGGCATCGTGGTCTGCAGCGGCTTCACGTAGTGCGGCGCGATGCGGATCAGGCCGTTGCGCTCCTGCACGCTCTCGCGCACGAGACGGAACTCGCCGTTCTCGAGGTACCGGATGCCACCGTGGATCATGTGGCTCGACGCGGCCGAGGCCCCGCCGGCGTAGTCGCCGCGCTCGACGAGCACGACGTCGACCCCCTGCAGGGCGAGGTCGCGGAAGGTGGCGATGCCGTTGATGCCGCCACCGACGATGAGGACCTGTGCGTTCGGGCGCTCGGTGAGCGCGCTGACCGTCTTCCGGGGCTGCGTCTTCTTCGACATGGTGCGTCGCTTCCTTGGTCGGTTCCGTGGGACTCCTCCGATGGTGCGCCTGTGTGGGAGGGCGGGCAACTCGCGTGCACGAACGTGCAGCACACGTGTCGATCGGGTCGGCGGGGCGGCTCGCGACGCCGCTGCGGGTGCGGGGGCGACGGCCGGGAGGCGCGACAGGGGTTGCAGAGGCCCTGCACGTCCGTGCATGCTCGGTTCCGTGAGTGACGCAGCGCAGCCGATGCGAACGCAGCAGGCGCTGCGCGCCGCGCACCTGTACTACCTGCAGGACCTGACGATGGACGCCATCGCCGACGAGCTGGGGACCTCGCGCTCGTCGGTGTCGCGCCTCCTGAAGTACGCCAGGGACACCGGGCTGGTGGACATCCAGATCCGCTCGCCCCTCGACCAGGCCGCCGCGCTCAGTCGCAACATCCGCGCGCGGTTCGGCGTCCACGCGCACGTCGTGCCGGTGCCGGACCACACGAGCGACGTGGACCGGCTGGAGCGGGTGGCGCTGTCCGCGGCGCGCATCCTGACGCAGTACGTCGAGTCGAACATGGTGATCGGCATCTCGTGGGGATCGACCGTCAGCGCGGTGAGCCGCTACCTGGTGCCGAAGACGACGCACGGGTCCACCGTGGTGCAGATCAACGGCGCCGCGAACACCCGCACCACGGGCATCGTCTACGCGTCGGAGATCCTGCGCCGGTTCGGCGAGGCGTACGGCGCGTTCGTGCAGCAGTTCCCGGTGCCGGCGTTCTTCGACGACCCGGCGACGAAGGAGGCGCTGTTCCGCGAGCGCTCGATCCGCCGCGTCCTCGACCTGCACGAGCGGATGGACCTCGTCGTGTTCGGCGTCGGTGCCCCGCAGGCACCGGTGCCGTCGCACGTGTACTCGGGCGGGTACCTCGACCCGTCCGACCGCGACGAGCTCACCGAGGCCGGCGTCGTCGGGGACGTCTCGACCGTGTTCTACCGCGCCGACGGCTCGTGGAAGGACATCGGCGTGAACACCCGGGCCGGTGCGCCGGACCTCGACACGATCAAGCGGGCGCCGCGTCGGGTCTGCGTGGTGGCCGGGCGCTCGAAGGCGGCGTCGCTCAAGGGTGCGCTCGCGGCCGGGCTGGTCACCGACCTCATCCTGGACGAGAGCGTCGGGCAGGCGATCCTGCAGCCCTGACCGCTCCGCTTGGGTCAGGTGCCGACCTACTTTGTCGGTGGTGCCCCGTAGGTTCTGGTCCATGGTGCCTTCTCACGAGAACCCCGATCGGGTGGAGTCCGACGGCGCCGTCCCGGCGGCACCTGCGACCGCGACGGACGGCCGCTCCTTCCGCCGCATCGCCGGCACCGACGTGGATGAAGCCCTGTCGTTCTTCACCGGCGACTACGACTTCCGGGCGCCCCGGGTCCGACGGACCCGACAGCGCCCACAGTGGGACTTCGCGGGGGTGAGCGACGGGCTGCTGTCCCTGCGGACGGCCCGGTTCCTCGTCGACCTCCGGACCGAGAGCGTCGTGGACGACCAGGTCCTCGTCGCGTGGTTGCGGTCCGGGTCCAGTACCCTCACCTTCGGCGGCCGGAGCATCGACCTCGAGCCCGGCGTGCCCGTGGTCCTGCCCGATGCGTACGAACTGCACCACCGCGACATCGGGCTGAACCTGGTGCAGCTCGACAAGGCGCACGTCAGGTCGCTCGTGGGCGATGCCGACTTCACGTTCGACGCGATGCACCGTCCGACCGCCGACGGCGTGCGCACCTGGCAGTCGGTCGTGCGCGCGCACTCGTCGACCTGGTTGCACAGCGACAACGACCTCAGCCCGGCGGCACGGCGCAGCATCGTCGACGCCTTCGTGACCGCGGCGGTCGACGCCTTCCCGCACCGCGAGCGCTGGCAGTCGACGGTCACCGGCAACGGTCCGGAGCACGCCCGACTGCGGCTGGCGCTCGAGTACGTGCACGCCCACGCGCGGGACGCCATCGGGACCGCCGAGATCGCGGCGGCGGCCGGGCTCAGTCCGCGTGGGCTCCAGCAGTCGCTCCGGCGGCACCTCGACCAGACGCCGGGTGACCTGCTGCGCAGCGTGCGGCTCGACGGCGCCCGGGGGGACCTGCTCCGCGGTGACCGCGACGACACCAGCGTGGCGGACATCGCTCGCGCCTGGGGGTTCGGGCACCTCGGCCGGTTCTCGGCGACCTACCGCGCCCGCTTCGGCGAGCTGCCGAGCGAGTCGCTCCGCGCGCACTGACCACCCGGGGCGTGCGCGGGCCGAGCCGAATCTCGTGCGACCGTATTGGCGGAGACCGTGCAGATGTTCGGCGGAAACCCATCCGAAACGAACTCCGGCGCATCGTGGAAGTGTCCTGCACCGCCCACGAAGGAGTCCGTGATGCTGATCGGCGTCCCCACCGAAGTCAAGAACAACGAGTACCGCGTCGCGGCCACGCCGGCGGGTGTGGGTGAGCTCGCGCTGCACGGTCACCGCGTGCTCGTGCAGGCCGGCGCCGGAGCCGGATCGTCCTTCTCGGACGACGAGTACCGGGCTGCGGGAGCCACCGTCGTCGGCACGGCCGCCGAGGTCTGGGAGCAGGCGGAGCTCGTCCTCAAGGTGAAGGAGCCCGTCGCCTCCGAGTACCCGTCGATCCGTCCGGGACAGGTGCTCTTCACCTACCTGCACCTGGCTGCCGACCGGCCGCTCACCGACGCGCTCGTCGCCTCCGGTGCGACCGCGATCGCCTACGAGACCGTGCAGCTGCCGGACCGGTCGCTGCCGCTGCTCTCGCCGATGTCCGAGATCGCCGGGCGACTCTCCGTGCAGGTCGGCGCCGACCAGCTCATGCGCACGAAGGGCGGCCGCGGGCTGCTCCTCGGCGGGGTCCCCGGGACGCCGCGCGGCCGGGTCGTCGTCATCGGCGGCGGGGTCGCGGGGGAGCACGCCGCGACCATGGCCCTCGGGCTCGGCGCCGAGGTCACGGTGTTCGACATCAGCCTGCCGCGGCTGCGTGCGCTGGACGCCCGGTTCGACGGTCGGATCACGACGCTGCGGTCGTCGTCGCACGCGATCGCCGATGCGCTGCGCGAGGCGGACCTCGTCGTGGGGTCGGTGCTCATCCCCGGTGCCTCGGCGCCCAAGCTCGTGACCGACGCCATGGTCGCGGACATGCGGCAGGGGTCGGTGCTCGTCGACATCGCGATCGACCAGGGCGGCTGCTTCGAGGGCTCGCGGCCGACCACGCACGACGACCCGACCTTCCGTGTGCACGACGCCGTCTACTACTGCGTCGCGAACATGCCGGGTGCCGTCCCGCGCACCAGCACGATCTCGTTGACGAACGCGACGCTGCCCTACGCCCTCGCGATCGCCGACCAGGGGTGGGAGCGGGCCACCGAGGTCGACCCGGCCCTCGCGAAGGGCGTGAACGTGCACGCCGGCCAGGTCGTGAACGAGGCCGTCGCGGCCGCGCACGGCCTGGCGGCCGCCGCGCGCTGACGCGCGCCG
>NZ_JAQMHU010000029.1:0-40596 GCF_028307415.1 Curtobacterium uvaldense
GTCCGGCCGTGGGTGCTGGTCCGTGTCGGTCACCGGTGGCGGTACCGGTCGGGTGCCGGGTCCGGCCGTGGGTGCTGTTCCCTGTCGGTCACCAGTGGCGGTACCGGTCGGGCGCCAGGTCCCACGGGTCCTTGTCGATGAGCTCGCCGACCGCACGGAACACCGCGGTCTCGATGATCACGCGGCGGTCCGTGTCGTCCTTCTCCGGACTCCGGGTGACCCGCTCGACGGGGATCCGGAACAGCGTCACGCGCCGGTCGCCGCGGTCGACCCGCCAGCGGGGGAGGCGGTCCGGCAGCGTCTGGTCGGTCGGCATGTCGGCCACCTGGAACACCACCCCGGCGAGCTCGTCCGGCCAGAGCCCCACCAGGTAGTGGGCGGTGTCGCCGACGATGCGGTCGAACGTCTCGGCGCGCGTGATGACGGGCGCGAGCTCCGGTCCGGTGACACTCGACCGGCCACCGCGTCCGTGCCGTGACCGACCACGGGCGCGGTCGACGGGGGTGACGGTGGGGTGCTTCCGACGCATCCCGCCATCGTACGCGGCGAGGGCGTGGCCGACCCCGGCGACGGCCCTCGGCAGGCCGTCGCGGTGGTCCGCCCGGTAGGGTCGGTGCCGGTATGGACGTACGGATCTGCAGCAAGGTCGCCTGTGGCGCGAGCGCCTCGGCGACCCTGACGTACGACTACGGCGACTCCATGGTCGTCGTCGGGCCCCTCTCCACCCGTGTCGAGCCGCACGGGTACGACCTCTGCGCCCGCCACGCGGCCCGCCTGCGCGTGCCCCGCGGCTGGGACGTCGTGCGGCGCGAACCGATCCGGCGGGACGCAGCGCCCGCCGACTGAGGCCGCGCACCGCGGTCCCGGTGGCCCACGCCGCCGACCGACGGCCGCCGCGTGCGTCGGTTCCGGTGGCCCGCCCACCGGAGGTGAGCCGGTCCGTCCAGCGTCTCCCGGTGCGGCCTGGAGGCCCGCCCGACGTCCGTGACGTCGTCTGACGGTCCGCGCCTCCCGGCGTGCCAGACTGACGCCATGTCGACCGAGACCCGCACCGCCGCCCCGTTCCGCGTCGCCGACCTCGCCCTCGCCGAGGCGGGTCGCCACCAGATCCGCCTGGCCGAGAACGAGATGCCGGGCCTGATGGCCCTGCGTCAGGAGTTCGGGCCGTCGCAGCCGCTCGCCGGTGCGCGGATCGCCGGGTCCCTGCACATGACCGTGCAGACCGCGGTCCTCATCGAGACCCTCGTGGCCCTCGGCGCGCAGGTCCGTTGGGCGAGCTGCAACATCTTCTCCACGCAGGACGAGGCCGCCGCGGCGGTCGCTGTGGGGCCGACGGGGACCCCGGCGTCATCCGCGGGCGTCCCGGTGTTCGCGTGGAAGGGCGAGACGCTCGACGAGTACTGGTGGTGCACCGACCGCATCTTCGACTGGAGCGTCGAGGCCGCTGCCGCGGGGGAGTCGTGGACGGGGCCGAACCTCATCCTCGACGACGGCGGGGACGCGACGATGCTCCTGCACACCGGTGCGGACGCCGAGGCCGCCGGACGTGCTCCGGAGCCGGGGGCCGACGCGAGCGCCGAGTGGCGGATCGTGCTCGCGACCGTCGCCGCGTCGCTCGAGCGCTCCACCGACCGCTGGACCCGCATCGCGGCCGAGGTGCAGGGCGTCACCGAGGAGACCACCACGGGCGTGCACCGGTTGTACGAGCTCGCTCGGAAGGGCGAGCTGCGCTTCCCGGCGATCAACGTCAACGACTCGGTGACGAAGTCCAAGTTCGACAACAAGTACGGCATCCGGCACTCGCTGCCCGACGGGCTCAACCGGGCAACCGACGTGCTCATCGGCGGCAAGGTCGCCTTCGTCGTGGGCTACGGAGACGTCGGCAAGGGCGCCGCCGAGGCGCTCCGCGGCCAGGGCGCCCGGGTCGTCGTGTCCGAGGTCGACCCGATCTGCGCACTGCAGGCGGCGATGGACGGCTACCAGGTCGCCCGGCTGGCGGACGTCGCCGGCGAGGTCGACATCGTGGTGACCTGCACCGGCAACCTCGGCGTCGTCGGGGTCGACGAGGTGCTCGCGCTGAAGCACCTGGCGGTCGTCGCGAACGTCGGACACTTCGACAACGAGATCGACATGGCGGGGCTCGAGGCGCTGCCGGGGGTCGAGAAGGTCGAGATCAAGCCGCAGGTGCACGAGTGGCGGCTGCCGAACGGCCGCTCGGTCCTGGTGCTGAGCGAGGGACGGCTGATGAACCTCGGCAACGCGACGGGGCACCCCTCGTTCGTGATGAGCAACTCGTTCACGAACCAGGTCCTGGCGCAGATCGAACTGCACACGAGGCGCGAGGAGTACCCGACGGGGGTCTCCGTGCTGCCGAAGCACCTGGACGAGAAGGTCGCGCGCCTGCACCTCGACGCCCTCGGGGTCCGGCTCACCGAGCTCCGGCCGGAGCAGGCCGCCTACATCGGTGTGCCCGTCGAGGGCCCCTACAAGCCGGACCACTACCGGTACTGACCGCGCCGGCGCCGCGCTGCTGCGCGGCTCCCGTCGCCGCGCGGGGCGGCGCAGCGCCTCAGCGCGGGAAGCCCGGCGGCCGCGCCCCGGCGACGGCCGCCGCACCGTCGAGCAGTGCTGCCCGCGCCCGCAGTGCCCGCACGTCGCGCTCCCGCCGCACGGCGACGACGCCCGCGAGGAACACCTCGGGGTGGACGTCCGGCACCGGGGAGGCGTGCTCCGCGACCGCCGCCGCGAGCATCCGCGCGGCGGTCTCGCGCGCTTCCGGCCGCAGGTCGGCCGCCGAGCGGAAGAAGGCCCCGAGGCGGTCCTCGAGCCGCTGCGGCAGCGCCGACACGTCCGCCACCGCTGCCCACGGCAGGAGTTCGACCGGCAGCAGGACCTCCACGTCGCGCCGACGTGCGCCGCGTTCGTGCTGCACGAAGGTGCCGGCGAGCAGGTCGCCGAGGCGTCTGGGGCGCGAGCCGAACAGCGCCACGACGAACGCGACGGAGCCCAGGGTGGACCAGAGCTCGAGCAGCCCGACCAGTGCGCGGGTGAAGGCGTGCCGGAACCCGATCGCGCCTCCGTCGACCCGCACCACCCGGGTCCCGGCGGCGTACCGTCCGACGCTCTTGCCCCGCGTGACGGTCTCGATCCCGGCCGGGACGAGCACGAGCACCGTCACCGCGGCCCCGATGCCGAGGGGCAGCAGCCACACGGTGTCGGCGCCGGGCGGCCACACCCTCGCGAGCCCGAACAGCAGCATGGCGAGCAGCGCCACGAGGCAGACCCCGTCGAGCAGCGCCGCCGCGAGTCGCAGCACGATGCCGGCCGGCTGCACGTCGAGCGCGACGGCCTCGCCGACGACGAGCTCGTCGGCGGTCTCGTCGAGCGTCCCGCCGAAACGGGCGTCGGACAGGTCGCGTGGCACGCGCGTCTTCCCCATGGGATCATTCTGTCGTGAGCGGGTCCCCTCGGGGGCCCGGTGTGCGCGATCGGGGGAGGCACGTGGACCTGGAGGCCTACAGCGCGGTGCACGGCGACCGCTGGGACGAGGTCGACCGGCTCGCCCGCGCCCGACACGGGTCGGGCGCGGACGCGGACCGACTGGTCAGCGGCTACCAGGAGGTCGCGACCGACCTCGCGCGGGTCCGCGGCGTCGCGCCCGGCTCCGCGGTGGGGGACCGCCTGTCCCGCACCGTGTTCCGCGCACGACTGCGCTTCACGGGCACGCCGGTCGACCCCCTGACCGCCGTCACGACGTTCTTCGCGCGGCACCTCCCGGCGGCGCTGTACCGCATCCGCTGGGTCACGGTCTGGGTCGCGGCGGCAACGGTCGCGATCACGGCGATCGTGGCCGTGTGGATCGCGTCGACCCCGGGAGCGGTCACGACGTTCGGCACGCCGGAGGCCCTGCGGCAGTACGCGACGGAGGACTTCCAGGCGTACTACTCCGATCACGGCCTGGGGGCGTTCACCGCGCAGGTGTGGTCGAACAACGCCTTCATCGCGGCACGCATGGTGGCCTTCGGCATCACGGGGCTCTACGTCCCGGTGTCGATCGTGCAGAACGCGGTGAGCCTCGGCGTCTCCGCGGCGATCATGCACTCGCAGGGGCGGCTCGGCGACTTCTTCCTCTGGATCGCTCCGCACGGTCAGCTCGAGCTGTACTCGGTCTTCCTCGCCGGTGCCGCCGGCCTGATGATCTGCTGGTCGTGGATCGCCCCCGGTGCGCGCACGCGGGCGCAGGCCCTGGCGGAGGACGGTCGAGCCCTCCTCACGGTCGCGGTCGGTCTCGCGCTCACCCTGCTCCTCTCCGGGCTGGTCGAGGGCGTGGTGACCCGCCAGGACTGGCCGTGGCCGGTGAAGATCGGCATCGGCACGGTCGCACTGGCCGCGGTGCTCTGGTACCAGTGGGTGCTCGGCGGCCGTGCGTTCCGCGCGGGTGAGCGCGGTGACGTCGAGGAGTTCGAGCGCGGCGCGACGGCGCTCACCGCGGGCTGAGCCGAGGGCTGCGCTGTGGGTCGTGCGCCCGCCGCCCGCGGCTCAGAGCCGGCCGGCCGCCTTCGCGCGGATGTACGCGTCGGCGACGGCCGGTGGCACGGCCCCGGGCCCACCGCGCACGACCTCGGCGCCGGCCCGGCGTGCGACGTCCCCGACGCCGTCCGCGTCGAGCAGGGTCCGTTCCGCGGCCGCTCGTCGGTAGACGTCGCGCTCGGCACCGGACCCGGCCAGGAGGCGCGACACCCGTCCGTCCCGCTGCTCCGGTGTCCCGTGACCGGCTTCGGCGACCCCGCTCGCCATCCGCTCGACGGCCGGGTCCGCGATGCTCGTGACGACGACGGCGTGCCGTCGCGCGAGCCGGGGGAGCACCGCGAGCAGGTCGGCCGAGGCGCCGACGGAGTCCAGGCTCGACAGGAGCACGACGAACGAACGTGAGGTCGTCACGGCGTCGACGGCTGCCGGGACCGCCGACCACGCCGTCGCCGCGAGGCCCGGCTCGGCGAGTGCGAGCCGTTCGCCGAAGCGTCGCACCACGTCGGTCCGCGTCGCACCGTGCACCCGGTCGCGGACGGTGTCGTCGAGCACGACCAGCTCGACCCGGTCGCCGGCAGCCGTCGCGAGCGCGCCGAGCAGCAGCGCGGACTCGATGAACGTGTCGAGCCGCGGCTCGTCGTCGACGCGTCCGGCGCCGGCACGACCGGCATCGACGACGATGACGACGCGGCGGTCACGTTCCGGTCGCCACGTCCGGACGACCAGGTCCTGCCGCCGGGCGGTCGCGCGCCAGTCGATCGACCGCACGTCGTCGCCGCGCACGTAGTCGCGCAGAGAGTCGAACTCCGTCCCGTGACCCCGCAGTTGCAGGGTGGTCTCACCGTCGAGTTCGCGGAGCCGGGCGAGCCGGGAGGGCAGGTGCCGACGCGACCGGAAGGGCGGCGTGACCACCAGCGAACCGGGCGCGTCCAGGACGGCCTGCCGGGCGGCGAGGCCGAGCGGGCCGAAGGACCGGACGGCGACCCCGGCGCTGGTGCGACGGCCGCGACGGAAGGGCGTGAAGCGCACCCGGGCGGTCCGGCGTTCCCCGGCGGGCACCGTCGAGCGGATCCGGTGCGGCCCGTGGCCGGCGGAAGGCTCCCACATGTCCCGGACGACCGCGCGCAGCGGCCGACGTCCGTCGTTCGCCAGGACGAGCGTGCCGTCGGCGGTGCTGCCGCGTCGGACCAGCTGCGGCATCCGTCGCTCGACGCGGACCGAGCCCGGATCGGCGGCGAGCAGGACGTCGAGCCCGGCGGCGAGCACCACGACGGCCGCCCACGCCACGCCGCCCCAGGCGCTGCCGAGCAGCACCGTGGGGACGATCGCGACCGCCAGGAGCGCGACGAAGCGACCGGAGACGGCCACTAGAAGGGCACCCGGACCTGCTCGACGACCTGCTGCAGCACCCCGTCCGCCCCGACGCCCTCGAGCTCGGCGTCCGCGGCCACGCGCAGCCGGTGCCGCCAGACCGGCAGGAGCATCGCCTGCACGTGGTCCGGCGTGATCGCGTCGTAGCCGGTGAGCCACGCCCACGCCTTCGCGGCGGCGAGGAGCGCCGTCGCACCGCGGGGGCTCACGCCGATGCGGACGGACGGCGCCTGCCGGGTGGCGCGGGCGAGGTCGACCACGTACGCCAGGACGTCGTCGCGCGCCCCCACCGCGCGGACGGCCCGCTGCGCCGCGAGGACCTCGTCGACGCCGAGCACCGGCCGGACCCCGGCGGACCGGACGTCCCGCGGGACGAAGCCGTCCGCGTGCCGACGGAGCACCTGCCACTCGACGTCCCGGGGCGGCACGTCGAGCGTGAGCTTCATCAGGAAGCGGTCGAGCTGCGCCTCCGGCAGCGTGTAGGTCCCCTCGAACTCGATGGGGTTCATCGTCGCGGCGACGAAGAACGGGTCGGGCAGCGGCCGCGCGGCGCCGTCCACGCTGACCTGGCGTTCCTCCATCGCCTCGAGCAGTGCGGACTGCGTCTTCGGCGGCGTGCGGTTCACCTCGTCGGCGAGCAGCACGTTCGTGAAGACCGGGCCCTCGCGGAACGGGAAGGTGCCGGTCGACGCGTCGAACACGAGCGAGCCCGTGACGTCCCCGGGCATCAGGTCCGGGGTGAACTGGATGCGCTTCGTGTCGAGCGACATGGCCGCTGCGAGGCTGCGCACCAGCAGTGTCTTCGCGACGCCGGGGACGCCCTCGAGCAGGACGTGGCCCTGCGCGAGGATGCCGACGATCATCCCGGACACGGCGCCCTCCTGGCCGACGACGGCCTTGCCCACCTCGGCGCGGAGCCGGCCGAAGGCGTCCCGGAGCGCGTCGGTGCCGCCGGTCGGGCGTGCCGTGGCGTCCGGTTCCGTGGCGGGCCGCGTCCTGGTGGTGGACGCAGCGTCGGTCCGGGTCGTGCCGTTCGGTTCCTGGGCGGGTGACGGATCGGTCACGGTCGTGCTCCTCGTCGGTTGCGGTGGGGCGTTCGGGGGGTGGAGGTCTGCGGGACGGGGGCGCCGGTCGCCGCGCGGACGGCACGCTCGAGCTCGTCGAGGGCCGCTGCGCCGTCGCGGAGCGCACGGTCGTCGGTCGTCGGGCCGCCCACCAGGACGGCGCCGACGGCGGGGTCGGGACGACCGGTCGCGCGGGCCGCGGCACGGACGACCTCGTCGACGTGCGCACCGCGGGGGAGCCCGAGGCGGTGCCCGACCCGTCGGAGCGCTGCGAGCCGCAGGGTGTCCAGCGCGTGCGTGCGGTCCCGGGTCCTGGCGTAGAGGCGTGCGCGCCCCTCGGTGGTCTCGGAGGCGCGGACGACCACGGGCATCCGTTCCACGACGAGCGGCCCGAGCCGGCGACCGCGCCAGACACCGGCCGCGACCGCGACGAGGCCGAGCAGCAGCAGGGCGCCGGGCACCCACGACGGTGCGAGCGAGCCGATCGTCGGCGCGGCGTCGGCCGACGTCCGGGTCGGCGTGTACCAGACGAGCCGGTCACCGGAACCGAGCAGGTCGAGTGCGAAGGCGGCGTTGCCCGCGGTCGTGATCGTGTCGTTCCGCAGCGCCCCCGTCGTGCCGACCAGGGTGACGTCGCCGCCGGGCGTGGCGGTCCGGACGATGCCGGCGACGCGGTCGTCCCCGCTGCCGGTCGTGGCGCAGAGGTCGGTGCCGGACGGGACGGGGCCGTCCGACGGCGGGCGGTAGCCCTGGCCGCTCGTGGTGATGCGCTCGGCGGCGGCGACGGCCGGGACGGCGCACCCGGTGGTCGCGACGGTGTCGTCCCCGAGCACGGGGCCGGCGGCGACCACGTCGAGGCCCAGGGCGTCGAGTGCGGCCTGGTCCGTGGTGACCAGGACGACGTGCTCGGCCGAGCGACCGAGTCGGCGGGCGACCCCGGCGTCGAGGGCGCCGGCGGAGTCGTCGACCAGGACCGTCGCACCGCGGAGTGCGTCGCCGTCGAGGCCGTCCACGCGGTCGACCACGTCGACCCGGGTGCCCTGCTGTTCGAGCACCCGGACGAGCGCCCGGGCACCGCTCGCCGTCGTCGAGGCCGGGTCGAGCGGCTCGCGGGACGGGTCGGTGGAGGACTGCACCGCCGCGGTGAGCCCGGCGAGCAGCAGGCCGACGAGCACGATGACGACCCAGAAGGCGACACGACCGAGCCTGCCCGGGGCGCGGACGACGCGGATCGCGGTCGCGGCGGCGCTCACGTCGACACCGCCGGTGCGACCGCGGGTCGGGCACCGCGCACCGTCGCCTCGGTGTCGATGACCGAGCGTGCCGTGGCCTCGTCGGCCTCGGTGCCGAGGTACCGGACGTCGTCGAAGGCGCGCGCTGCCCGGTCGATCCGGTCCGCGTGGTCGGGGAACCACGGTGCCGCGCGGCCGGCGACGGCCCGTGCCGTGGCGCCGGGGACCTCGCGCACGAGGTCGCGTTCGGCGAGTCCGCGCGCGACGGCGCGGTACCCGTCGAGGACCGCGGCGGACCAGTCGCCCGCGCGCAGGGCGGAGCGGGCGGCGTCGCCGAGCTCGCGGGCGGACCGGACGTCGTCGGCGTCGAAGACGCTCCCGTCGTCGGACCGCGCGGTGCGGGCCCGGCGACGGGGGAGACCGCGGGCGACGACCACGAGCACGACGACCGCCACGAGCACGACGACCGCGATCCAGAGCACGGACTGCCCGAGGACGGGGGAGTCCAGCCCGCCGCCCGGGCGGAAGGACCCGAGCCACTCGAGCACGTGGCGCGAGGCCCGGTCCCACCAGGTCGCGCGCGCACCGTCGTAGTCGGCTCGCTCGAGCTCGCGTTCGAGCAGTCGACGTGCCTCGTCCGGACCGAGCGTCACGAGCCGCCCGGCCACGGTTGCCCCGGCCACTGCTGCGACGGCTGCTGTGGGCCGGGCCACTGCTGCGTCGACGGCTGACCCGGCCAGGGCTGTCCGGGGCCCTGCTGTCCGGGCCAGGGCTGTCCGGGGCCCTGCTGTCCGGGCCCCTGCTGACCGGGCCACGGCGGGCGGGCGACGGCGGGCGCCGGTGCGAACGGGTCCGACGGCTCCCCGGTGTCCAGGTGCGCGGCGATCCGCTGGTCGAGCGCCTCGGTGCGGATGCGGCGGTCGAGGGCGAGGAAGGTCAGGACCGAGGCGCTGAGCACGTCGGTGACGCACTGCACGGCGATGGACAGCAGCGCACCGAGCACGATGGTCACGACGGCCCCGACGCCCACACCGGCGGCCGCGCCCGTCTGCCCGAGCGGGTCGAAGGCGCCGATGGCCAGGACCGTGCCGAACGTGAGCGGGATCGACGCGATCGACCCCGCGATCCCGAAGGCGACCTGGACGAGCAGGACGATGCCGAAGGTGCGCCAGAACGCCCCGCGGGTGAGTCGCCACGACTGCGCCGCTGCCGAGAAGACGCCCCGGCCCTCGAGGGCGATCGTGGGGACGGTGAACGCGAACCTCGTCGCCAGCCAGGCGACCACGACGAGCGCGCCGAGGGCGAGCAGGAAGAACGCGCCGATGAAGCCGCCGATGCCGGAGCGACCCGCGACCAGACCGGCCGCGATGCCGACCACGAGTCCGCCGAACACCGCGCCGAGGACCAGGCCCGCGGCGAGCTGCAGCAGGATCCACGCGAGGACCGGCCACCGCCGACCGGCGAGGAGCGCCCAGAGGCCGCGGAAGCTCGCGCGGCGCCCGAGCACGCGCTGCCCGGTGTCCGCCGCGACCGGCGCGACGAGGAAGGCCCGGCCCAGGTAGGCCAGGAAGGGCAGCCCGACCGAGAGCACGAGGAAGAGGGTCACGGACCCGGCGACGACGTCCCCCGCGCCGCTCCCGCCGGCCTCGACCGCCGATGACATGCGCGCCTGCAGCGACTGCTGCCCGAAGGTGCTCGCCAGCGTCGCGAGGAGCCCGAGCACACCGCTGAGCAGCAGGCTCCAGAGGAGCAGGACGCGCGGGTTCCGCCGGAACACCGTGAACGCCCCCGCGAGCACGTCGCCCAGACCGAGCGGACGGAGCGGGACGACCGGGCGCTGCGCCGGCGGTCGCTGCGGACCGGGACCGGGACGCCCGGGGCCGGCGTGCTGCTGCCAGCCCTGCTGGGCCGGCCACGGCTGCTGCCCCGACCACCCTGCGGACGACGGCTGCCCTGCGGGGTGGGACGGGCCTCCCGCCCGGTCCTCGCCCCCACCGGATCCCGGAACCTGCCAGTCGGCCATCGCCGCCCCCTCGTCGTGCTCGTGTCGCGCAGCGGAACGCGCGACCGTGCACCCATACTGTCGCAAGATCCCGGTGCGACGGGTGCTCGGCTATCGTGACTGTGGGTGCCGGCTCTCGGCACCGCCGCCCGTCCCACGGAGTCCATGCACATGACACCGCGCATCCTCGTCGTCGACGACGACCAGGCCCTCGCCGAGATGATCGGCATCGTCCTCCGTTCCGAGGGGTACGACCCGGAGTTCAGCGCCGACGGCAACGACGCCGTCGAGACGTTCCACAGCACGAAGCCCGACCTCGTGCTGCTCGACGTCATGCTGCCGGGGATCGACGGCATCGAGGTCTGCAAGCGGATCCGCGCGGACAGCGGCACCCCGATCATCATGCTGACGGCGAAGGGCGACACCGCCGACGTCGTCGCCGGCCTCGAGAACGGTGCCGACGACTACGTCGTCAAGCCGTTCAACCCGAAGGAGCTCGTCGCGCGCATCAAGACGCGGCTGCGGCCGACGGCGGGGGACGCGTCGGTGCTGCACGCGGGCGACCTGACCGTCGACGTCGCCGCGCACGAGGTCCGTCGCGGCGACACGGTGATCGCGCTCACCCCGCTCGAGTTCGACCTGCTCCGCGCGCTCGCCGAGAAGCCGAACCAGGTCTTCACCCGCGAGATGCTCCTCGACCAGGTCTGGGGCTACCACTACAAGGCGGACACCCGGCTCGTGAACGTCCACGTGCAGCGGCTCCGCGCGAAGATCGAGCACGACCCGGACAACCCGAAGATCGTCACCACCGTCCGCGGTGTCGGCTACCGGGCCGGAGGAGCCTGAGCACCGTGCCGTCGGCGTCGTCCGGGACCGCGGCGGGCGGGGGCGCACCGCGGGCCGGCCGCGGGTTCCCCGGTCGCGCCGCCCGTGTGCGGCGTCGGCTCCGCCGCTGGCTCCGTCGCGGGTGGTACGCGGTCGCCTGGCTGTGGCGCCGGTCGCTCATGGTGCGCAGCGTCGCGATCACCGTCGCGACGACCGGCCTCGCGGTCGCCGTCATCGGTACCGCGGTCATGATCAGCATCTCGAACAACGTCTACGCGCAGCGCCGCGACCAGATCGAGTCCGAGTCGGCCCGGGCGACGATCGTCGCGCAGGGCATCTTCGACGCGGCGACCGCGGCCGAGGACAACAACCAGACCGAGCTGGAGACCCTGCAGAGCGAGGCGCAGCAGGCGATCCTCTCGAACACGACGAGCCCGGGCGGCACGAGCATCGCCATCGAGCGGACGCCCGGCCAGTCGACGCCCCAGACGCTGCAGAACCTCGCGAGCCAGGGCTTCCCGGACGCCGTGATCACCGACGCCCTGCGCCGCGAGGTCGGGAAGGACACCGGGCGACTGAGCCTGCAGCCCGTGCAGCTCGACGACGGCGGCCGCCGCGAGCCGGGCCTGGCCGTCGGGTCCGTCCTGCAGGTCCCGAGCGCCGGACAGTACGAGCTCTACATCGTGTACGACCTGTCCGACGCGCAGCAGACCCTCGACTTCGTGTCACAGACGCTGTCGGTCGGCGGCGTCGCACTCATCGTCCTCATCGCGCTCGTCACCTCGCTCGTGGTGCGGCTCGTCGTCGTGCCGATCCGCGGTGCCGCCGAGACGAGTCGCAAGATCGCCGCCGGCCGGCTCGACGAGCGCATCCCGGTCCGGGGTCACGACGACATCGCGATCCTCGCGCGCAGCTTCAACGACATGGCCGACGCGGTCAGCCGGCAGATCACCCAGCTCGCCGAGCTCTCCCGCGTGCAGCAGCGCTTCGTGTCCGACGTCTCCCACGAGCTCCGCACGCCGTTGACCACGATCCGGCTCGCGGGCGACATGCTCTACGACTCGCGGCACGCCTTCGAGCCGTCGGTGAGCCGGTCCGCCGAGCTCCTGCACGCACAGGTCGAGCGCTTCGAGCTGCTGCTGGCCGACCTGCTCGAGATCTCCCGCTACGACGCCCAGGCGGTGCAGCTCGACACCGAACCCGTCGTGCCCGCCGCGCTCGCCGCCGACATCGTCGAGGAGTTCCGCCCGCTCGCCGACCGTGCCGGCGTCGACCTGCAGCTCGTCACCCCCGGCGGCCACACCACGATGCAGCTCGACGCGAAGCGCATCCGGCGGATCCTGCGGAACCTGGTCGGCAACGCGGTCGAGCACGGCGACGCGAAGCCCGTCCAGGTCGTCGTCGACAGCGACTCCCGGTCCGTGGCGATCGCGGTCCGTGACCAGGGCGTCGGGATGCCACCGGAGGACGCAGCGCGGGTGTTCGACCGCTTCTGGCGCGCCGACCCGAGCCGCAAGCGCACCATCGGCGGCACCGGCCTCGGTCTCGCGATCTCCCTCGGGGACGCGAACCTGCACGGCGGTCGGATCGACGTGTGGTCGCGCCCCGGCGAGGGCTCGACGTTCGTGCTGACCCTGCCGCGTGGCGAGTCGCTCGGCACCGCGACCTCCGCCATCCCGCTGCCCGAACTCGACGAGACCTACGACGGCCCCCGCGCCGTCCGGGGGGAGGACTGATGCGCGCACGACTCCGGACCCTGGTGGTGGTGACGCTCGCGGCGCTCTCCGTGGTCGCCCTCTCTGCGTGCGCGGCGATCCCGACGGGTGGCGGCGTGCGTACCGGGCAGTCGGTGAAGGACGAGGCGATCTCCGGCTTCGAGCTCCGCCCGGACCGACCGGTCGCCGGCATGGACCAGACCGCGATCCTGCGCGGCTTCGTCGCCGCCGGCACCGGCGCGCAGGACGACTACGGCACCGCCCGCGAGTTCCTCGCCACGGGGTTCGCCGAGAAGTGGAACCCGCGCCGCGGCGTCACCGTCCTGCAGGGCAGCGGCGCGATCGAGCGGGTCGCCGACCGCGAGCTCACCTACACGCTGACCGCCAGTGCGACCGTCGACGCCGACGGCGAGTACACCCAGGCGGTCCGGCCGACGACGTCGACCCTGACGTTCCAGTTCGTCCGCGAGGGCGGGGAGTGGCGGATCGCCTACGCCCCGGACGGGATCATCCTCACGCCCGTGAGCTTCGAGTCGCAGTTCCAGCAGCACGCGCTGTACTTCTTCGATCCGACGTACCGCTACCTCGTACCCGACGAACGGTGGTTCCTCGCCCGGTCGTCCACGAGCACCCGCATCGCCAGCGCGCTGCTGGCCGGGCCGTCCGACTGGCTCAAGGGCGCCGTCGTGTCGGCCTTCCCGGAGGGGACGCAGCTCTCGCTCAACGCGGTCACGATCGAGAACGGCTCCGCGCTCGTCGACCTGTCGCGCGACGCCCTCGGTTCGAGCGGCGAGGACAAGGCGCGCATGCGCGAGCAGCTGACCCGCTCGCTCGCGTCGGTCGCCTCGGTGTCGTCCGTCTCGATCACCATCGAGGGGGCGACCTTCGCCGAGCCGGAGCAGCAGGACGCGATGGCGCGTCTCAACCCCGACGTCGACCCGCGACCGCTCGTCGACCGCGACGACGAGGTCGGGTACGCGACGGGCAACGGTCGGGTCGCGGCCCTCGGCGGCGACGCGAGCACGACGATCGCCTCCCTCGACCCGGAGTCGTTCTCGCTCTCCACGTCCGGCACGGTCGCCGCGGTGGGCAACGCCAGCGGCGTGGTCGTCGTCCGCGGTCGGGACGCGCTCCGCATCGACGCGACCGACGGACTGGTCCCGCCGACGCTCGACGACCTCGGCTTCGTCTGGGTCGGCAGCGGTGACGACACGAGCCGGGTGACGGCCTACGGGCTGGGTGGCGACCCGCACGAGGTCGCCACGACGCTGCCACGCGGTCGGCTCGTCTCGTTCCAGGTCTCCCGCGACTCCACACGGGCGCTCGCCCTCATCGAGACGGGCGACGGGCCCGCCCTGTACGTGATGGCGATCGTCCGCGGCAGCGACCGCACGCCGACGAGCCTCGGCTCGCCGGTGCGCGTGCAGGCGACCACGGGTGACGCCGTCGGTGCGGCCTGGGTGAACGACAGCGACGTCGTGTCGGTCGGGCAGACGGAGGCCGGCCCCGAGGTCGTCCGGTCGACGGTCGGTGGCCAGTCGACGACGTTGCCGAAGCCGGACGGGACGGCGTCCTCGGTGGCGGGCGGCAGCGGCGGATCGGTCCTGCTGCGCATGGCGGACGGCACGGTCCTGCAGTCCACCGGCGGCCGCTGGGACACCACGGGGGTCACCGCGGACGTGCTCGGTACCCAGCGCTGACGCGGCACGCGCCGCTCCTGCGGCGCGGCCGCCCCTGCGCGGGTAGCAGGGTCGTCCCTGCACCGGCGGCGCGACCGTCCCTGCACACGCGGCGCGGCCGATCCTGCACACGCGGCGCGGCCGTTCCTGCACACGCGGCGCGGCCTGGAGGCTCGTCCACCGTCCGCCGCGACGGCCCACCTCGGCGGTGTGCCGGCGCCACGATCGACCCGTGTCCAGGACCGACCCGCGCCGCCGGCGCACCCGCGCTGCCGGCGCCCCTCCCACCGCCCCTGCCACAGCACCTCCCACCGACCCGTCCGCCTGGTCGGACGCCGTCGCCGCGGTGCTCGGACTCGTGCTCCCCGTGGCCTGCGTCGGGTGCGGTGCGCCGGACCGCGCGGTCTGCCGGCCCTGCCGTGACGTACTCGACGCCGAGCCGCAGCGACGCCGGCTGGTCGCGGGTGTCCGACTCGACGCGGCCTTCGCCTACCGGGACACCGTGCGGGCCCTCGTCCTCGAGCTGAAGCTCCGTGGCCGGACGGACCTCGTGCCGGTGCTCGCGCCACGGTTCGGCGCGCTCGTCGACCGGGCACTGGCCGACGTCCCGGGAGCGCTGCTCGTCCGCGTGCCGCCGTCGCCTGCCGGGGCGCGGCGACGGGGGTTCGATCCGGTCGTCCTGCTGCTCCGCCGCGCGGGTGCTGCGCGTGGGCGGGCCCGTCGCGCGCCGCGCCGGGCACTCCGGCGAGTCCGGGGGCGGGTCCCCGCGGACCGGCCCGGCTCCCGGGCCACGACGCGCGTCGCGCACGGCCAGAAGGAGCGGACGGCACTCGAACGGGTCGAGGCGACGGTGGGCACGCTCCGTGCGGCGCACGTCGCGGGTCGGGACGTCGTGGTGGTCGACGACGTGGTCACGACCGGCGTCACCATGGCCGAGGCGGTCCGCGCGGTCCGTGCGGCCGGGGGTCGCGTGGTGCGGTGCGTCGCGCTCGCCGAGGTCGAGGAGTGACCGCTCGGGCCGCACCAGGACGGGTCGTACGCCGGCCCCGCGGGTGCGGCGGCTGGTCGGCCGGGTGGACGCCGGGTGGACGCCCGGCGACGCCTGAGCGTCGGGTGGGTGTCCGGCGCGACCCGCCGGTGGGTGGTGACGCCGCTCGGGCCGGGGGTCTAGCCTCGCGGCAAGGCGTTCGGGATCGCCGGATGGAGGCGACGCGCCGAAGTACGGATGGGAGCCGCCACATGGACGTGACGATCACGGGCCGGAACGTCGGGGTCACCGATCGATTCCGCACCTACGTGGAACAGAAGTCCGAGAAGATCGACGTGCTCGCCGACCGCGCCCTCGCCTTCGAGGTGCGCCTCAGCCGCCACAACGAGAAGGCCGGCGGCGCCCAGGGCGAGGACCGCGTCGAACTCACCCTGATCGGACCCGGGCCCCTCGTGCGGGCCGAGTCCGCCGCCTCGGACAAGTACGCGGCGTTCGACCTCGCCTTCGCCCGCATCACCGAGCGCCTGCGTCGGGCACGTGACCGCCGCAAGGTGCACCGCGGTCGCCACCGCCCGACCTCGGTGGCCGAGGCCGCCGGCACCGGGTTCGAGCACATGGATGTGACGCCGGCCGACGGACGGCTCATCGAGACCGTCGCGACCGGTGCCGTCCCCGTGGTCGAGGAGTCGCACGACGAGGACGTCGAGCCGTACTCGCCCGTGGTCATCCGGCAGAAGGTCTTCACCGAGGCCCCGATGACCCTCGACGACGCGCTCTACCGCATGGAGCTGGTCGGGCACGACTTCTACCTCTTCGTCGACGCCGAGACCCGGCGCCCGAGCGTCGTCTACCGCCGCAAGGGCTGGGACTACGGCGTGATCGGCATCGACGACGGGAGCGCGGACGGCAGCACCGTCGACGCCGACGCCGTCGGATCAGCGGCCGTCGCGTAGCGCACCGTCGCCGTCCAGCGGGTGCGTGCGGTCCTCGTCGGACCGTGCGCACCCGCTGCCCTCGTCGGCCGTCCCTGCTCGGTGCACCGCCCGTCTCCCAGCGCAGCGCTCCGGCGGGTTGCTAGCATGACTGGCTGTTCGGATCGCGCAGGTCGCGCGCGACGACCCCGTAAGGAGCTCACGTGGCAAACGTGCTGGAGAAGGTCCTCCGCATCGGCGAAGGACGGACCCTCCGACGGCTGAAGGCGTACGCCTCGGCCATCAACGACCTCGAGGACGACTTCGCGAGCCTCACCGACGAGGAGCTCCAGGACGAGACGAAGGAGCTCCGCGAGCGGTACGCCAACGGGGAGTCCCTCGACGACCTCCTGCCGGAGGCGTTCGCCGCCGTGCGCGAGGCAGCCAAGCGCACCCTCGGCATGCGGCACTTCGACGTGCAGCTCATGGGCGGCGCGGCCCTGCACCTCGGCAACATCGCCGAGATGAAGACCGGTGAGGGCAAGACCCTCGTCGCGACGACCGCCGCCTACCTCAACGCGATCCCGTCGCGCGGCGTGCACGTCATCACGGTCAACGACTTCCTCGCGTCGTACCAGTCCGAGATCATGGGGCGCGTCTTCCGTGCGCTCGGCATGACCACCGGCTGCATCATCGCGAACCAGTCGCCGGCCGAGCGCCGCGAGCAGTACGCGGCCGACATCACCTACGGCACGAACAACGAGTTCGGCTTCGACTACCTGCGCGACAACATGGCGTGGCAGGCCTCCGACATGGTGCAGCGCGGCCACTACTTCGCGATCGTGGACGAGGTCGACTCGATCCTCATCGACGAGGCCCGCACGCCGCTCATCATCTCGGGTCCGTCCTCGGGCGAGGCGAACCGCTGGTTCACCGAGTTCGCGTCGATCGCCACCCGCCTGATCCCGGGCGAGGACTACGAGGTCGACGAGAAGAAGCGCACCGTCGGCGTGCTCGAGCCCGGCATCGAGAAGGTCGAGGACTACCTCGGCATCGACAACCTCTACGAGTCGGCGAACACCCCGCTCATCTCCTTCCTGAACAACTCGATCAAGGCCGTGGCCCTGTTCAAGAAGGACAAGGACTACGTCGTGATGAACGGCGAGGTGCTCATCGTCGACGAGCACACCGGTCGCATCCTCATGGGCCGGCGCTACAACGAGGGCATCCACCAGGCGATCGAGGCGAAGGAGGGCGTCGAGGTCAAGGCCGAGAACCAGACCCTCGCGACCGTCACGCTGCAGAACTACTTCCGCCTGTACCAGAAGCTCTCCGGCATGACCGGTACCGCCGAGACCGAGGCGGCCGAGTTCATGTCGACCTACAAGCTCGGCGTGGTCCCCATCCCGACGAACAAGCCGATGCAGCGCATCGACCAGACCGACCTCGTCTACAAGAACGAGAAGGCGAAGTTCGAGCAGGTCGCCGTCGACATCGCCGAGCGCCACGAGAAGGGCCAGCCGGTCCTCGTGGGCACCACGAGCGTCGAGAAGTCCGAGTACCTGTCGAAGCTCCTCGCGAAGAAGGGCGTCAAGCACGAGGTCCTCAACGCGAAGAACCACGCCCGCGAAGCCGCGATCGTCGCGCAGGCCGGTCGACTCGGGGCCGTCACGGTCGCCACGAACATGGCCGGCCGCGGTACCGACATCATGCTCGGCGGCAACTCCGAGTTCCTGGCCGTGCAGGAGATGCACGCCAAGGGCCTGTCCCCGACGGAGACGCCGGAGGAGTACGAGGCCGCCTGGGACGACGTCTTCGCCCGCGTCAAGGCCGAGATCAAGGAAGAGGCCGACAAGGTCCGCGACGCCGGCGGTCTGTACGTCCTCGGTACGGAGCGCCACGAGTCGCGCCGCATCGACAACCAGCTCCGAGGTCGTTCCGGTCGTCAGGGCGACCCGGGCGAGAGCCGCTTCTACCTGTCGCTGACCGACGACCTGATGCGCCTGTTCAACTCCGGTGCGGCCGAGAGCCTGATGGGCCGCTCGAACGTGCCGGACGACATGGCGATCGAGAACAAGCTGGTCAGCCGGGCGATCCGGTCCGCCCAGGCGCAGGTCGAGGGCCGCAACGCGGAGATCCGCAAGAACGTCCTGAAGTACGACGACGTCCTGAACCGCCAGCGCGAGGCGATCTACAGCGACCGCCGTCACATCCTCGAGGGCGACGACATCAACGACCGTGCGCAGTCGTTCCTCAAGGCCGTGATCGACGACGTCATCGACACGCACACCGGCGAGGGCTCCCCGGACGACTGGGACCTCGACGCGATGTGGACCGAGCTCGGCACGCTGTACCCGATCTCGATCTCCATCGACGAGGTCATCACCGAGGCCGGTTCGAAGGGCAAGGCGACGCGCGAGTTCCTGGCACGCGAGATCCTGTCCGACGCCAAGCTCGCGTACCAGCAGCGTGAGGAGCTCCTCGGTGACGAGGCCATGCGCGAGCTCGAGCGCCGCGTCGTCCTCTCCGTGATCGACCGTCGTTGGCGGGACCACCTGTACGAGATGGACTACCTCAAGGACGGCATCGGCCTCCGCGCGATGGCACAGCGCGACCCGCTGGTCGAGTACCAGCGCGAGGGCTACGCGCTCTTCCAGAGCATGATGGGCCAGATCCGCGAGGAGTCGGTCGGGTACCTGTTCAACCTCGAGGTCCAGGTGCAGTCGGACGGCGACAACGCGGTCATCGAGGCGAAGGGGCTCGGGGAGTCCGAGGCCACCGGCCTCGAGTACTCGGCGCCGTCGATCGACGGCGAGGTCGAGGTGCGCGACGAGCGCGGACGCCTGGAGCAGGCCGCCACCGCTCGCGCGCAGCGCGCACAGGCCGAGGCCGAGGCAGAGGCCGCCGGTCCGGAGCAGGGGTCGGCGTTCGGCAACGCGGCGACCGCCTCCGGACAGGCCGCCGCGGGTAACCGCGCGGAGCGTCGTCAGGCCGCCAAGAAGGGCTGACGCCCCACGACGGACGGGAGGCGCGGTGCCGGACGGCACCGCGCCTCCCGTCCGTCGTGTCCCCGGTGCGGGATCAGAGCACCCCGATCGCGGTCGCTCGCCAGCGCCCCTGCCGCAGCTCGAGCCGGAGCGCGACGGCACGCGCGTGGCTGCGCGTGTGCACCACCACGGCTGCCTCCGCGACGCCGGGCGCCGGCTCGCAGACCCGGACGCTCCCGACCTGCAGGATCGGGCGGGCGCGGGACCGTCTCCCGATCGACCGCGCCCGAGCGCCGAGGGCGGCACGCTGCAGCAGGTGCCGCTGCACGTCCTCGGTGATCCAGCGCGCGATGCTGTCGACCTCGCGCCCACCGGTCAGGACCTCGACGACGCACAGCCCGAGTGCCCGCGCCGTGTCGGCGACGTCCGGTGTCGCCGTCGTGGTCTCGGACGACGTCCCGGCCTCGGCGCCGTCCGCGACGTCGGGGTGGCCCCTGCCCGCCGCCACGAGCTCCCGGTGCTCGGACTCGCTCCTCGGTGTCGTCCCGGTCACCGGGGCGAGCGTCCGCGGTACCGGTCCGCTCTGGTCGTCCGCCGTGATCGGACGCGCTTCTCCTGCCGCCATGTCCCCTCCGGTCCCGAGCGTACGGACGAATGGCGCATGTGAAATACCGACGTCATCGTGCTTGTGGAGGGGCGTCGTTCTCCACAGACGGGCGCACCTAGACTTGCCGGGTGTCGACCCTCAGTGATCTCGTCCTCGCGCAAGGCCGGTCCTCGGAAGCGGACGTGGAGTGGCTCCACCTGCTCGTGGGGGACTGGCAGCTCCTCGCCGACCTCTCCTTCGCGGACATGGTGCTGTGGGTGCCGACGGCCGTGGACGGCTCGTTCATGGCCGTGGCGCACGCGCGTCCGAGCTCGGCGGCGACCCTGTTCTACCGCGACATCGTCGGGCAGGAGATGCGTGAGGAGTGGCGCGACCAGGTCACCCAGTGCTTCGCGAGTGCGACGGTCGTCGACTCGGCCGAGCCGGACTGGTACGAGGACACGCCGACCCGGGTCCGTGCGATCCCCGTGCTCCGCCGGCTGACCACGAACAGCACCGAGACGACCGACCGTCCGATCGCCGTGGTCACCCGGCACTCGAACCAGGACGAGATGCGGACGCCGAGCCGCCAGGAGCTGAACTTCACCGCGAGCGCGAACGACCTGTTCGGCATGATCGCGACCGGTGACTTCCCGGACCTCGGGGCGCCGGCTGGTCCGCGCCGCGGTGCGCCCCGCGCGAGCGACGGTCTGCTCCGCCTCGACACGAACGGCACCGTGACCTTCGCGAGCCCGAACGGCCTCAGTGCCTTCAACCGCATGGGCTTCGAGGGGGAGCTCGAGCGGAAGTCCCTCGCCGAGGTGACCACCGAGCTCATCGGCTCGAAGCTCGACGTGGACGAGTCCCTCCCGCTCGTCGTGACCGGTCGTGCGCCGTGGCGCGCCGACGTCGAGGCGAAGGGCGTGACGGTGTCACTCCGGTCGATCCCGCTGCGTGACCACGGGGAGCGCATCGGCGCCATCGTGCTCTGCCGCGACGTCACCGAGCTGCGGCACCAGGAGCGTGAGCTCATCACCAAGGACGCGACGATCCGCGAGATCCACCACCGGGTGAAGAACAACCTGCAGACGGTCGCGTCGCTGCTGCGGATCCAGGCCCGACGGACCCACTCCGACGAGGCCCGCACGTCACTGCAGAACGCGATGCGCCGTGTCGCCGCGATCGCCGTCGTGCACGACACCCTGTCGACCGGTCTCAGCCAGAACGTCGACTTCGACGAGGTGTTCGACTCGGTGCTCAAGCTCGTGACCGAGGTCGCCGCGTCGCACAACACCACCGTCCGCCCGAAGAAGACCGGCGAGTTCGGCGTGCTGCCCTCCGAAGCCGCGACGCCTCTCGCGCTCGGGCTCACCGAGCTCGTCACGAACGCCGTGGAGCACGGGCTCGACGGGCGCGACGGCGAGGTCGAGATCGTCGCGAACCGCGCCGACGACCACCTCGACATCGAGGTCCGTGACAACGGTGTGGGCCTGCCCGAGGGCAAGGTCGGCTCGGGTCTCGGCACGCAGATCGTCCGCACGCTCATCCAGGGCGAGCTCGGCGGCACGATCGACTGGCACACGCTCACCGGCAGCGGGACCGAGGTCACGATCACGATCCCGTTCCGCTGGCTGACGGCCGCCGGCGCCGCCTAGGCCGACGCGTCGCGGGCGTGTTCGTGTGGCGTCCGTTGCCCGTGCACAACCGGAAGCACCTCGCGCCGCGGGTATCCGTGGTGCGAGGTGCTTCCGGTTGTGCGGCCGTCCCACGGCAACGGCGGGCGACGGCGGTCGTCCTGCGGGCGACCCCGGGCGGCACCGCACGCCTGCGACGCCCGCGCGCACGACGACGCCCGTCGCTCCCCCGGGAGCGACGGGCGTCGTCGTGTCAGGAGCGCTGCGTCAGGAGGCGCGGCGGGCGCGGGCAGCGCGGCGCTTCAGCGCACGACGCTCGTCCTCGCTCAGGCCGCCCCAGACACCGGAGTCCTGGTTGTTCTCGAGGGCGTACTGCAGGCACATCTCGGTCACGGTGCACCGCGCGCACACCGACTTCGCCTTCTCGATCTGGTCGACGGCCGGTCCGGTGTTCCCAACGGGGAAGAAGAGCTCGGGGTCCGCGGTGAGGCAGGCTGCCTGGTCACGCCAGTCCATGTGTGGTGCTCCTTGATGTCGATGCTCGAACGGCAGGCCGGGGCCGCGGCTCGGGGATCGGAACGCTGGCATGCACAGGGCACGAGGGGAACCTGTGGGGGAGGCTTCCGCTGGGAGCGAGTCTGACGCCCGCTGGACGCTCGGGGGAGAAGCGTCGAACCGCGGGAGACGCACACCACATCGTGCCGTCCAAACGACCTCGAATATCGTTCCATACTGGGATGACCAAATCAAGGGTCCCGATGCTGGAGGCTTGCTGTGCCCGACACCACCCCGACCGCTCCGGACCACGTCCCGGGCCGCCCGCCGGCCGTCACGACCCTGCTCGTCGTGGTGGGGCTCGAGGCCCTCGCGCTCGTCGTCACGACCGTCGTGCTGCTCGTGGAGTCGATCGTCGCCCCGTCGTCGAGCATCGCCTCGGCCGTCGCGCTCACCCTGCTCTGCGCGGTCGCCGCGCTGTGGCTGGTCTCGCTGGTCGTCGGGCTGCGCAACCGTCGGGCGTGGGTCCGCGCCGGCATCCTCGTGTGGCAGGTGATGCAGGGCGCCCTGGCCATCGGTGCGTTCCAGGGCGTGTTCCGGGTCGCCTGGGTCGGCTGGGCCCTCCTGATCCCCGCGCTGCTCGGGCTCACCCTGGTGCTCTCGCGTGCCGTGACGGGGTGGCTCGTCCCGCGCGACGCTCGCGACGAGTAGCCGCGACCCCGGGACGGACGAGAGCGCGCCCCGCTCTACGGGACGTGCCGACGCACGGGAGGCGCGCTGCCAGCTGGCAGCGCGCCTCCCGTCCGTGACGTGGCCGGGTCTCAGACCAGGCCGAGCTTCTTCCGCAGGCTCGCCACGTGCCCGGTCGCCTTCACGTTGTAGAGCGGCAGCTGCACGACGCCGTCCTCGTCGACGACGACCGTCGACCGGATCGTGCCGGTGACGATCTTCCCGTAGTTGTTCTTCTCGCCCCACGCGGCGTACGCCCGGTGCACCGCCAGGTCCGGGTCGCTGAGGAGCGGGAAGGTCAGCGCCTGCTCGTGCTGGAAGGTCTTGAGCTTCGCGGGCTCGTCCTTCGAGATGCCCAGGACCTCGTAGCCGGCTGCCTGGAGCGACGACATGTTGTCGCGGAAGTCGCAGGCCTCGGTCGTGCACCCGGGGGTCGACGCCGCCGGGTAGAAGTACACGATCACCTTGCGACCCCGCAGGTCCGCGAGGCTGTGCTGCGCGCCGTCCTGGTCCGGGAGGGTGAAGTCGGGGGCGGTGTCGCCGGCTGCGAGACGGTCGGTCATGGTGCTCCTGTTCGGTCGCGGCGCCCGAGTGGTCGTGGGCACGCGAAAGTCATGCTAATGTTGTTTCCCGTTGCAGCACGGAAGTGCGAGAGCGACAGACAACTGAACACCATGCGCCTCTAGCTCAATTGGCAGAGCAACTGACTCTTAATCAGTGGGTTCTCGGTTCAAGTCCGAGGGGGCGCACCGCAAGGCCCGGTCGGATCACTCCGACCGGGCCTTCTTCGTTCCCCGGGACGGTCCGGTCGGTGGCCCCGGAGGGCGACACGCGCGGACTGCAGTCGGGGCGCAGATCCGCGACCAGGATCTCGGACGTGCTCTCGAGTCCGACCCGGGGCGGCCTCAGGTGGTCGGGAGGTCGACCACGCGCGTCCCGCCGACGAGGGGTGCGAGGGCACCGCCCGTCGCCGCCGCGAGCTCGGCACCCAGGACGTCGAGCGCGTCCTCGGGGACCCAGAGCGTGAACCCGACGGTGCTGCCGTAGGTCGGGGGGTCGAAGGTCGCTCCGTGCTGCTGCACCCACTGCCGGAGCACGTTGTCGATGCGGCCGGCGTCCGCGTGGGGCGCGGTGACGTCGACGCGGGTCAGCTCGACGCGCTGCAGCGTCGTGGCGCGGTCCAGCGTCTCGGACACCGAGGTCGAGTACGCGCGGACGAGTCCGCCCGCACCGAGCTTCACCCCACCGAAGTACCGGGTCACGACGGCGACCACGTCGGTCAGGTCGCGGCGACGCAGGACCTCGAGCATGGGGACCCCGGCGGTCCCGGACGGCTCCCCGTCGTCGGAGGACCGTGCCTGGTCGCCGAGCACCCCAGTGACCATCGCGGAGCAGTTGTGCCGGGCGTCCCAGTACCGGCGGCGGACCTCGGCGACGGCGCGCTCCGCGTCCTCGACCCCGCTGACGGGGACGACCGTGGTGACGAACCGCGACCTCGTGACGACGATCTCGTGCTCGACGGTGCCGGCGATGGTCGACGGGAAGTGGCGGGGCACGTGCTCGAGGGTAGCCGCGCGCCGTCGGCGGCCCGCGCTACCATGGCGTGCACAGCCGACGACTGGGGAGGAGTCCGATCGACATGACGACCGTGGATCCCAGGGGCGGCGCGCTCGACGCTGCCGAGCTCGCTCGTCGACTCAACCTGTTGCTCGACTTCGAGGAGTCGCAGCGCGGCGCTCCCGTGCCCTTCGCGGCGATCGAGGAGTACGTCGCGGCGCAGGGCGGTTCGCTCTCCCGCGCCAAGTGGACGTACATGCTCTCCGGCGACGGCCGACGCAACCGGGACACCGACCTCCTGCGCCTGCTCGCCGGGTTCTTCGAGGTCGACGAACGCTTCCTGCTCGAGGACAGTGCGGTGCCCGAACGGATCGGCGCCCAGATCGCGCTCGTCCGTGCGCTGCGGTCGGCACGGGTGAGCGGCTTCGCCGCGCGGACGTTCCCGGGGGAGCTCTCACCCGAGGCCCTGCGGCGCATCGCCCAGGTGCTCGAGGAGGAGTCGGCACGAGGGGGTGTGGCGTGACGGACCCCTCGGTCGAGGCCTTCTGGGCCCGCGGGGCAGCCGAGGGCTGGTCGGACATCGACCAGGCCGTCGCCGCTGCCGCCGACCACGTCGGCAAGCCGGTCGTCGTGCGCGAGGAGTCGTTCCTCAGCGCCGAGCCGGTCTGCGGGTTCGTGGCGACGCTCGAGCACCAGCACCTCGTGATGATCTCGCCGACGAACTCGGCGACGTTCCGGTCGTTCGTCATCGGCCACGAGCTCGGGCACGTGCTGCACCGGCACTCGGAGCACGCGGCACAGTCGGCCTACGTGCGCGACGTGATCCCGGACGTCCCCGAGTACAAGGTGGAGCGAGCACTCGCGCGCGGGCTGTTCTCGAACACCTACGAGCACGAGGCCGAGCTCTTCGCCGACCGCCTCGCCGCCCTCATCCGGTCGAACCGAGGTCGTCCGAGCGCCTTCCGCGGGGTCTTCGGGTGATCGTCTCCGTCACGATGGCGGTGGTCCTCGTCGTCGGGACGGTGGTGCTGTTCCGACTGCAGCGGGGGCAGGACCGGACGCTCGCGGTGACGTTCCTGCTGTTCACCGCGACGATCGTCACGAACGTCGATCCGCTGTACCGCTGGCTCGACCCGCTCGTCGGTGGCCGCAACGTCGTCACGGTCGTCAGCGACTGCCTGATGATCGCCGGGACGAGCACGCTCCTCTGGGGCGTCGCGAAGGCCGTCGGCGCAGCGTGGCGGTGGCTGCGGACCGCCATCATCGTCGCGTTCGCGGTCGTCGTGGTGGTGGTCGTGGCGGCGTTCCTCACGCTCGACCAGCCGCCGACCACGACGACGTTCATGCTCGTCGCGGGGCACCAGCCCGCCGCGGCCGTCTACTCGATCGCGCAGACGACCTACCTCGGCACTGCGGTCGGCGCCACCGGTGTGATCTGCATCATGCGCCTGCGGGAGGCCCGGACGGCGGCGGACCTGGTCGGGCTGTGGGTGATCGTGCTCGGCGGGGTCCTCGGTGTCGTGCGGATGGTCGTCGTCGCCGTGATGGACGTCGCACACGTGGTCGGTCGCCTCGACGTCACCCGCGCGCTCACCCCGCCGTACGACGTCACGACGCCCGGCGCGGTGCTCTGCATGGCCTCGGGGATGCTGCTGCTGGTCATCGGCCACCAGCTCTCCCGTCGACGCCGTGCGCGCCGCCTGGACGCCGCCCTGGCCGCCCTCGAGCCGCTGCACGCCCGCATCGGTACCGACAACGCCTACCCGGCGACCGAGGACACCGCGACGCGGCTCAGCCGGACCATCGTGGAGATCAACGACGGTGCCCGCCGCTCGCGCCGACCGCTGGACGCCGACGAGCGCATCGTGCTCGCCGAGGCGGAGTCCGCGCTCGACGAAGCGCTCGCGCCTGCTCGCGACTCCGTCTGAGCCCTGCTCGTCTGCATCGGTCGGATCACGTTCCCGAGCAGCGCTCGACGTTGCGGTGTGCTTCCGTGTAGGGTCTGTAGCACGTGCTACACGACGGGGTCCCTCGTCGTCGGCACGCCGGGGAGGTCTCGGCCGCGTTGGGGGCGGCCGAGCACCCCCGGGCTCACGCTCCGGTCACGAGCCGGGATCGCGTCGCTGTCTAGACTCGTCGGGTGACCGTCTTCGCCGCCATCGTCCTGTTCCTCGCCGCCGTGTTCAACCTCGTGACCTGGCCGCGCTTCTTCCAGCGGGTCGCGAAGGACAGCCGGGCGCGCGACGCGGCCGGCAAGCCGACGACGTTCTACACGGTGCACCTGGTGCTGCTGCTCATCGCCTTCGCGATCGCCCTCGCCGCCGTGGTCGCGGGGATCCTGCTGCTGGTCTGACGCGGTCCGAGTGGCCACCTGACGGACGGGAGGCGCGGTGCCGGCTGGTACCGCGCCTCCCGTCCGTCCGTGGTCACCATGCGCTCGTGAGCCGCCGCCGTCCCGTCGAGCCGCCGCTGTGCCGGCGAGACGCCGCCGTCCCGGCGAGCCGCCGCCGTCCCGGCGAGACGCCGCCGTGCCGGCGAGACGCCGCTGTATCCGGCGGCGTCTCGCGGCGCCTGCGGTGTCTCGCACGAACGCAGGCGTCTCGAACTGATGCAGGCGTCCCGCGCTGACGCCGGCGTCCCGCGCCGACGCCGGCGTCTCGCGCGCGGCGAGCGACCCGGACGGCTCAGGAAGCCGGCGGCAGCGGCGCCCCGAGCGCCCGCTCGAGCCCGAGCCGCGCCACCCGCTCGTCGCCGGTGTCGAGCAGCACGCGGAACGTCTCGTCCTCGCAGACGAACTCCACGCACACCGCGTCGAAGTCGCACGGCTCGATGCGCCACCCGGTGATCAGGTCAGTCGGCACCTGCGTCAGTGCGTCGCGCTCGAAGCTCGTCTCCGCGCGGACGGTGTCGTCGTAGACCCGGATCCGCCCGAAGGTGCCACGCCAGGTGAGCTGGAGGTCGAGCGTGGGGGAGACAGAAGGGTCCGGCACGCGCCGATCGTACCGGCGCGCACCGGACCCTGTCCGGGAGGCGCGATCAGCCGCGGGAGCTGCCCGACCCGTCCTGTCCGTCGCGGCGGACCTGGTTCGCGGGGTCGCGCACACCGATCGGGAACGGCCCGGTCACACCCTCGCGGAGCGCGGCGATGCGGAGGATGCGGTCGCGCTGCAGGAACCAGCCGACGATCAGCAGCGGGATGATGACCACGAGCGAGGCGATCGTGTACGTGCCCACGGGGTAGTCGATCGCCATGAGCACGACCACCGACGCCAGGAACGCGAGCGTCAACCACGAGGTGACCGGGGCGCCGGGCAGCTTGAACGACGGCTCCTTCGCGAGCCCCTGCTTCGCCCACTGCCGCAGCTTCATCTGGCAGAGGATGATCGTGCCCCACGCGGTGATGATGCCGAGGCTCGCGACGTTCAGCGCGATCTCGAACGCCTGCGCCGGCACGAAGTAGTTGAGGGCGACGCCCGCGACGGTGAACGCCGCGGTGAGCAGGATGCCGGCGTACGGCACACCGCCCTTCGACATCTTCGTGGTCCACTTCGGCGCGGAGCCGTTCATGCCCATCGAGTGCAGCGCGCGGCCGGTGGAGTACAGCCCCGCGTTCAGCGACGAGAGCGCCGCGGTGAGCACCACGAAGTTCATGATCGACCCGGCGACGACGCCGACCTGCGGGTTGCCGAGCGACGAGAAGAACGTCACGAAGGGGCTCTGCCCGTCCTTGTACGACGTGTACGGCAGGAGGAGGGAGAGCAGGACGACCGACCCGACGTAGAAGACCGCGATGCGGAAGACGACGGAGTTGATGGCGCGGGGGATGACCTTCTCGGTGTCCTGGGTCTCGCCGGACGCGGTGCCGACGAGCTCGATGGCGGCGTAGGCGAACACGACGCCCTGGACGACGAGCACCGCCGGCAGCACGCCGTTCGGGATGAGTCCGCCGTTGTCGGCCCAGATCGAGAAGCCCGTGCGGACCGCCTCGCCGCCGGTCTCCACCGGGAAGGCGAAGATCAGCCAGACGAGGGCGATCACGAGGAACGCGACGAGTGCGGCGACCTTGATGAGCGCGAACCAGAACTCGAGCTCGCCGAACACCTTGACGGCGACCATGTTGGCGGCGAGCACGACGACGAGGGCGATGAGTGCGAGGAGCCACTGCGGTGCCGCGGTGAACGCACTCCAGTAGTGGAGGTACAGCGCGACGGCGGTCGTGTCCACGATCGAGGTCATCGCCCAGTTCAGGAAGTACATCCACCCGGCTGCGTAGGCGAACTTCTCGCCGTAGAACTCGCGGGCGTAGGAGATGAACGACCCGGAGGACGGGCGGTGCAGGACGAGCTCGCCGAGCGCGCGCAGGATGAAGAACGCGAAGACGCCGGCGATCAGGTAGGTGACCGCCAGCGCGGGGCCGGCGGTGTTCAGGCGTCCACCCGCGCCGAGGAAGAGCCCGGTGCCGATGGCCCCACCGATCGCGATCATCTGCAGTTGCCGGGGCTTCAGGCCGTGCTGGTAGCCCTCCTGCTCGTGCGAGAAGTCGTTCGCGGGCTTCGCAACACCCGTGTCGTTCTGCGCTGTCATGCGCGCCAACCTACATGCGTGGACGGCCCGGGGTGGAACGGGAGCCCACCCTGAACGACACCACAGGTGTGCCGACGCTGAACGCCCACCGACGCCGGTCCGACAGCATGGACGGATGGACACCCTCCTCCGACTCCTCGTCGCGATCGGGATCGCCCTGCTCGTGACGGCCGCCGCAGCGCTCGTCCTGCACCTCGTGCTCCGGACCATCGCCCGCCGGGAACGCTGGGCCGCGGTCCTGTCCCGGCGCACCAAGCACCCCGCGCGGTCGATCCTGCTCATCGCGCTGCTCTGGACGGCCTTCACGACGAGCATCCCGCACGACGAGGACACCTACCCGTGGCGCGACGAGGTCTCGCACGCCTTCCTCATCGCCACCATCGCCGTCGGCTGCTGGCTGGCGTGCCAGATCGCCATCTTCCTCGAGGACCTCGGCCTGCACCGCTACCGCGTCGACGTCCCCGACAACCGGGTGGCACGGCGCATCCGCACCCAGGTCCTCATCATCCGCCGACTCACGGTCGCCGTGCTCGTCATCATCGCGGTCGGCGCGATCCTGCTGACCTTCCCCGGGGTCGAGGCCGCGGGCGCGAGCGTCCTGGCCTCGGCCGGACTCATCTCCGTCGTCGCGGGTCTCGCGGCGCAGTCCACCCTCGGCAACGTGTTCGCCGGCATGCAGCTCGCGTTCTCCGGGTCGATCCGCGTCGACGACGTCGTCGTGGTCGAGCAGCAGTGGGGGCGCATCGAGGAGATCACCCTGACTTACGTCGTCGTGCACCTGTGGGACGACCGCCGGTTCGTGCTCCCGTCGACCTACTTCACGTCCACGCCGTTCGAGAACTGGACCCGCACCGGCAGCGAGCTGCTGGGCGCGGTCGAGTTCGACCTCGACTGGCGGATCAGTCCGACCGAGATGCGCGGGGAGCTCGACCGCATCCTGTCGACCTCGACGATCTGGGACGGTCGGACCAAGGTGCTCCAGGTCACCGACGCGGTGAGCGGGCTCGTGCGGGTCCGCATCCTGGTGTCCGCTCCGGACGCCGGCGGCCTGTTCGACCTGCGCTGCTACGTCCGCGAGGAGATGGTCGAGTGGGTGCAGCGCGAGCACCCCGACGCCCTGCCCCGTCAGCGGGTGCAGGTCACGCAGGGCACCGAGCGCGTCGGCGAGCGCCGCGCCCGCACCGAGGAGCAGGACGCTGCGCTCTTCCGTGAGGGCGACGAGCGCACCGCGCTGTTCACCGGTCCGATCCAGACGTCCGACATCCGCCCGGACGAGGTCCCGCCCGAGCGCTGACCGCACGCGCTGACAGCCTGCGCTGACCGCACGGGCGCCCGCAGGTCGCGACGCCACGGGACGACGGACGGGAGGCGCGGTACCGGTGGGTACCGCGCCTCCCGTCCGTCGTCCGGTCACCGTCGTGACCACGACGTGCGTCCTAGCGCTGGCGCGCCTTGACGGCTCGGTCGTCCTCGACGACCGTGCCGAGCGCGACGATCGTCGTCGCGAGCCACGCGATCCACGTGAGGGCCAGGCGCCAGTCGCGCGGCCCCTGCCGGGTGGTCTGCACGACGCTGTAGCCGCTGATGATCGAACTCCACACCGCACCGCTGAACATGAACTTCCGCACGGGTTCCTCCTCCTGGTCGTCCCCGCCACGCTACCGGCCGCTACATTGGAGCGCCGCCGGTCGCCCTGCCGGTCCGCAGAGCGAGGAGACACCGTGCGCCAGGCCGTCATCGGGGGAGTGCTGCTCGTCGTGGGCGCCGTCTGCGTCGCGCTCGGGCTGCTGCCCCTCTCGGACCTCGGCGCGCTGGCCGACCGGGTCGTCCCGGTGCTCGCGTTCGTGCTCGGGCTGACGATCGTGTCGGAGCTCGCGGCCGACGCCGGTGTCTTCGACCGGCTCGCCGACCTGGCGGCCCGCGTCGGCGGCGGGCGCACGATCGGCCTCTGGGCGGCCGTCGTCGTGCTCGCGGTGGTCTGCACGGTCTTCCTGAGCATCGACACCACGGCGGTGCTCCTCACCCCGATCGTCATCACGCTCGCGCGTCGCGTCGGGCTGCCGCCGATGCCCTTCGCGCTCACGACCGTGTGGCTCGCCAACACGGCGTCGCTCCTGCTGCCGGTGTCGAACCTGACGAACCTGCTCGCCGTCGACGGGATCGGCCTCGACGGCCCGATCCCGTTCGCCGGCCTCATGGTGTGGGCGGCGCTCGCCGGGGTCGTCGTGCCGTGCGCGGTGCTCCTCGTGGTGTTCCGCGGGAAGCTCTTCGGCCGGTACACGCCGGTCGACGTGCGACGGCCGCGCGACCCGCTGTTCTTCTGGGCGGCCTCGGCGGTGCTCGTCCTGCTCGTGGTCGCGCTGACCGCCGGCGTGACGGTCTGGGTCGCGGCGCTCGTCGCGGCGGCGCTGCTCGTCGTCGTCGCCGCGTTCCGCGCACCGTCCGAGCTCCGGCCGTCCCGCGTCCCCTGGGCGACGCTCGTCTTCGCGGCCGGGCTGTTCGTCGTCGTCGAGACCCTGCACGCCACGGGGCTCACCGACCCGATCGTGCAGGCGCTGTCCGGTGGCACCGACACCGGGTCGCTCCTGCTGCTCGGCGGTGCCGGCGGGGTCGCGGCGAACGCGATCGACAACCTGCCCGCGTACCTGGTGCTCGAGCCGGCCGCCGGACACGAGGCGCTGCGCTACGCGGCGCTCCTGGTCGGCGTGAACGCGGGGTGCCTCATCACGCCGTGGGCCTCGCTCGCGACGCTGCTGTGGCACGCACGGCTGTCGGCCGAGGGCGTGCACCTGTCGTGGGGACGCTACATGGCGCTGGGGTGCGTGGTCGCGCCGCTCACCGTCGTCGCCGGTGTGCTCGCGCTGCAGCTCTGAGGCGGCCGGCTACAGCCAGTCCTTGCTCTTGAACACGCGGTAGAGCACGAGCGACGTCGCGACGATCAGCGACACCGATGCGGCCAGTCCGCTCCAGTGCCCCTCCCCGGGGAACGTCACGTTCTGCCCGAAGAACCCGGTGATGGCGGTCGGGATCGCGATGATCGCCGCCCAGCTCGTCACCTTCTTCATCACGGTGTTCTGCCGGTTCGACGCCAGGTTCAGGTTCGTGTCGAGGACGCTCGACACCGCGTCGCGGAGCTGCTCGACCGAGTCCGCGATCGTCACGAGGTGGTCCTCGACGTCACGGAGGTACGGGCGGATGCCGTCGGCGATCGTCTCGGCGTCGCCGTGCAGCAGGGACCCGACGCTGTCGCGCGTGGGCACGACCTGCCGCCGGAGCACGCCGAGCGCCTTCCGCAGCCGGAAGGACCGGCGCTGGACCTGCTGCTCGCGCGGGTCCCCGTGCTCGAACAGGTCGTCCTCGAGGTCGTCGATGCGTGCCTCGATGTCCTCGACGGCCTTCGTGGCGTGGTCGACGACGGCGTCGAGGAGTCCCCAGACGAGCCAGGGCACCCCGCGGTCGGCCAGGTCGGCGTTCGCCTCCAGCCGCCGTTCGACGGCGCCGAGGTCGACGTCGGGGCCGTGGATGGTCACGAGCGCCCGGTGCGTGACGAAGGCCTTCACCTCGTGCGTGACGAGCTCGCCCTCGGCGTCGAGGCCGTCGACGTCGTAGACGACCAGGAACAGGCTGTCCCGGTAGCGGTCGAGCTTCGGCCGCTGCCCGTGCTCGAGGGCGTCCTCGACCGCGAGCGCGTGCACCCCGAGCTCGTCCTCGAGCTGGTCCAGGTCACCGGGGTCCGGGTCGACGTGGTCCACCCACACGAAGGTGCCGTCGTCGCGCTCCAGCAGGTCCGACACCCGTTCGACGGGGAAGTCCCGCTCCACCGCGGTGCCGTCCCGCCACGCCCGTGTCATGACCATGGCGACGAGCCTAGTGACGGCGCACCGAGAGCCGGCCGCCCCTCCGCTGGTACCGTCGGCCTCGATCCCGGCGCACCGGCCGGAGGGAACGGAGACACCAGCACCCCATGGCAGCAGACACCGACCCGGACCGCTACGCCTTCGTCGTCGCCTCGAACCGCCTCCCGGTGGACCGCGTCGTCGACGAGGACGGCAACGAGGGGTGGCGGCACTCGCCCGGCGGGCTGGTGACGGCGCTCGAACCGGTCATGCGCGCCAACGACGGCGCCTGGGTCGGGTGGGTCGGCCAGCCGGACGTCGAGGTCGCACCGTTCGACAACGAGGGCATCCACATCGTGCCGGTGCCGCTCAGCGCCGCCGACGTCGAGGAGTACTACGAGGGGTTCAGCAACGACACGCTGTGGCCGCTCTACCACGACGTCATCGAGCACCCGAGCTACCACCGCGACTGGTGGATCGCGTACCGACGCGTCAACGAGCGCTTCGCCGACCAGATCGCCGAGATCGTCGAGCAGGACGGCATCGTGTGGGTGCAGGACTACCAGCTGCAGCTCCTGCCGGCGCTGCTGCGGGAGCGCCGCCCCGACCTGACGATCGGCTTCTTCAACCACATCCCGTTCCCGCCGGTCGGCATCTACGCGCAGCTGCCCTGGCGCGCGCAGATCCTCGACGGGCTGCTCGGTGCCGACGTGATCGGCTTCCAGCGCCAGGACGACGCGAGCGACTTCCTCCGCGCGGTCCGGCACATCAAGGGCTACACCACCAAGGGGTCGACCATCGACGTCCCCGTGGACGACCCGGCGGCCCCGCGGAGCCGCAAGGGCATCACCGTGCGGCACGTCGAGGCACGGCACTTCCCGATCTCCATCGATGCCGAGAGCTTCGAGGAGATCGCCCACCGGCCCGAGGTGCAGGAGCGCGCGCGGGAGATCCGCGAGAGTCTCGGCAACCCGAAGACCGTGCTGCTCGGCGTCGACCGGCTCGACTACACGAAGGGCATCCGGCACCGGATCAAGGCGTTCGGCGAGCTCGTCGAGGACGGCCGGATCGCGGTCGAGGACGCCACGCTCGTGCAGGTCGCGAGCCCGAGCCGCGAGCGGGTCGACACCTACGCGACGCTGCGTGACGAGATCGAGCTCACCGTCGGCCGCATCAACGGCGACCTCGGGGTCATCGGCCACCAGCCGATCGCGTACCTGCACCACGGGTACCCGCGCGAGGAGATGGTGGCGCTCTACCTGGCCGCCGACATCATGCTCGTCACGGCCCTGCGCGACGGCATGAACCTGGTCGCGAAGGAGTACGTGGCCGCCCGGTTCGACAACGACGGCGTGCTCATCCTGTCCGAGTTCGCGGGTGCCGCCGACGAGCTCAAGCAGGCCGTCATCGTCAACCCGCACGACATCGGCGCGCTGAAGGACTCGATCCAGCGCGCCATCGAGATGCCCCGCCGCGAGCGCTCCACGCGCATGCGCGCGCTCCGCAAGCGCGTCCGCGACAACGACGTGGCCCGGTGGTCCCGCTCGTTCCTCGAGGCGCTCGACCGGCACGCCCCGCGCGGGTCGCGGATCGACCCGTCCGACGACGGCGGCGAGCGGCACCGCGAGGCGGAGGACGACGGGATGTCGATCTTCGACCAGGACGCGCAGAAGGCGCGTGCCGCCGAGGACACCCGGGAGGCACGCGGTGCCTGAGGTCTCCACCGACCCGGCCGTCCTGGCGGCGGCCCTCGAGACGCTCGCGGCTGCGCCGCGACTGCTCGTCGCCCTCGACTTCGACGGCACGCTCGCACCCTTCGCCGACGACCCCGCACGGGTCGGGGCGCTCCCCGGCTCCTGGGCCGCGGTGCTCACCCTGCAGCGCGCCCGCGACACCGAGGTCGTGCTCGTCTCCGGGCGTCCGCTCGAGGGGCTCGCCCGGGTGTCGCACGCACCCGACGGCATGGCGCTCGTCGGGTCGCACGGTGTCGAGTGGCGCGTGGACGGCCACGACGAGGCCGCGCTGAGCGACGACGAGCTCGCGCGGGTCGAACGGGTCGGCGCTGCCCTCGACGAGGTCGGTGCACGGTTCCCCGACGTCGTGATCGAGCACAAGCCGGCCGGCCACGGTGTGCACACCCGGCGGGCGAGCGTCGAGGACGCGGCCGCGGCGAACGCGGCGGCGCACGAGGCGGCGCACGCAGCAGACCCGGACGTGCTGGAGCGCGGCGGCAAGGACATCGTCGAGTTCGCCGTCCGGCACGTCACGAAGGGCGACGCGATCGATCGACTGCGCGGGCTCCGCGGCGCCGACGCGGTGTTCTTCGCCGGCGACGACGTCACCGACGAGGACGCCTTCCGGGTGCTCCGCGACGGCGACGTCGGCGTGAAGGTGGGGGAGGGCGACACGCTCGCCGCCCACCGCGTGGCCGACCCTGCGGCGCTCACCGACGTCCTGAAGCAGCTCGGACGCCTGCGCGCGACGCGCTGACGACCCGGCCCCGCGCCTCCCGTCCGCGCAACGGTGTCCGGGTGGTATCCCAACTGGTCCTAGACTGCCTCCATGCCTGACATCGACGTGAAGCCGCGCAGCCGGGTCGTCACCGACGGGATCGAAGCGACCACCTCGCGTGGCATGCTCCGCGCCGTCGGCATGGGCGACGCCGACTGGGACAAGCCGCAGATCGGGATCGCCTCGTCCTGGAACGAGATCACCCCCTGCAACCTCTCGCTCGACCGCCTCGCCCAGGGTGCGAAGGAGGGCGTGCACTCCGGCGGCGGGTACCCGCTGCAGTTCGGCACCATCTCCGTCTCCGACGGCATCTCGATGGGCCACGAGGGCATGCACTTCTCGCTCGTCTCCCGCGAGGTCATCGCCGACAGCGTCGAGACGGTCGTCAACGCCGAGCGCCTCGACGGCACCGTGCTGCTCGCCGGCTGCGACAAGTCGCTCCCCGGCATGCTCATGGCCGCCGCGCGTCTGGACCTCGCGAGCGTCTTCCTCTACGCGGGTTCGGTCATGCCGGGCTACGTGAAGCAGGCCGACGGCTCCTTCAAGGAGGTCACGATCATCGACTCCTTCGAGGGCGTCGGTGCGTGCAAGGCCGGCACCATGACCGAGGCCGAGCTCAAGGAGATCGAGTGCGCGATCGTCCCGGGCGAGGGCGCCTGCGGCGGAATGTACACCGCGAACACGATGGCGAGCGTGGCCGAGGCCCTCGGCATGTCGCTGCCCGGGTCCGCGGCCCCGCCGAGCGCCGACCGTCGCCGTGACTACTACGCCCACCGCTCCGGCGAGGCGGTCGTCAACATGCTGCGCCTCGGGCTCACCGCCCGCCAGATCCTGACGAAGGAGGCGTTCGAGAACGCCATCGCCGTCGCGATGGCGCTGGGAGGCTCGACCAACGTCGTGCTGCACCTGCTCGCGATCGCGCACGAGGCCGAGGTCGAGCTGAGTCTCGACGACTTCAACCGCATCGGCTCGAAGGTGCCGCACCTGGCGGACATGAAGCCGTTCGGCAAGTACGTCATGGTCGACGTCGACCGCAACGGCGGCATCCCGGTGATCATGAAGGCGCTGCTCGAGGCCGGTCTGCTGCACGGCGACGTCATGACCGTCACCGGCAAGACCCTCGCCGAGAACCTGGCCGAGATCGACCCGCCGGAGCTCGACGGCGAGGTCTTCCGGAAGCTCGACAACCCGATCCACACCACCGGTGGCCTGACGATCCTCAAGGGCTCGTTCGCGCCCGAGGGTGCCGTCGTGAAGACCGCCGGCTTCGACGCCGCCGTGTTCGAGGGCCCGGCGCGGGTGTTCGACCGCGAACGCGCCGCCATGGACGCCCTGACCGAGGGACGGATCCAGAAGGGCGACGTGGTGGTCATCCGCTACGAGGGCCCGAAGGGCGGCCCCGGCATGCGCGAGATGCTCGCCATCACCGCTGCCATCAAGGGCGCGGGCCTGGGCAAGGATGTACTACTGTTGACGGACGGACGATTCTCAGGCGGCACAACCGGCCTGTGCATCGGCCACATCGCACCGGAAGCCGTGGACGCAGGTCCAGTGGCATTCGTGCGCGATGGCGACCGCATCCGTGTCGACATCGCGGCTCGCTCGCTCGACCTACTGGTCGACGACGCCGAGCTGGAGGCCCGCCGAGAAGGCTGGGCCCCGCTGCCCCCGCGCTACACCCGCGGAGTCCTCGCGAAGTTCGCGAAGCTCGTCCAGTCCGCCGCCAAGGGCGCGGTCACGGGCTAGCGTCGACACGTTCGAACCGCCATCCCTCCAGGCAAGGACCACCTCATGCCCACGGAAGCCACTCCGCTGTCCGCGGCCGCCGGTACGCGGCGGTCGCCCGAGATCCTGACCGGCTCGGGAGCCGTCCTGCGGACGCTCGAGCACCTCGGGATCACCGACGTCTTCGGCCTGCCCGGCGGCGCGATCATCCCGTTCTACGACGAGCTCATGGCGTCGACGACCATCCGCCACGTCCTCGTGCGCCACGAGCAGGGTGCCGGCCACGCCGCCGAGGGGTACGCCTCCTCGTCCGGCAAGGTCGGTGTCGCCATCGCGACGTCCGGTCCCGGTGCGACGAACCTCGTCACGGCGATCGCCGACGCCTACATGGACTCGGTGCCGTTCATCGCGATCACCGGGCAGGTGTTCTCGACCCTGATGGGCACCGACGCCTTCCAGGAGGCCGACATCGTCGGCATCACGATGCCGATCACGAAGCACTCGTTCCTCGTGACCGACCCGGCCGACGTGCCGGCGACGCTGGCCGCGGCCCACCAGATCGCCACGACGGGTCGCCCGGGCCCGGTGCTCGTCGACATCACGAAGGACGCCCAGCAGAAGTCGGCGCCGTACGTCTGGCCGCCGAAGATCGACCTGCCCGGCTACCGTCCGGTCACGAAGGCGCACGGCAAGCAGATCACGGCCGCGGCCCAGCTGCTGGCCGAGGCCGAGCGTCCGGTGCTGTACGTCGGCGGCGGCGTCGTCCGCTCCGGTGCGTCGGCCGAGCTCCTGCGCTTCGCCGAGGCCACCGGTGCGCCGGTCGTCACGACCCTCATGGCCCGTGGCGCCTTCCCGGACTCGCACCAGCAGCACCTCGGCATGCCGGGCATGCACGGCACGGTGCCCGCGGTGCTCGGCCTGCAGGAGAGCGACCTCATCGTCGCCCTCGGTGCACGCTTCGACGACCGTGTGACGGGCAAGGCGGACGAGTTCGCGCCGCACGCCAAGGTCGTGCACGTCGACATCGACCCCGCGGAGATCTCGAAGATCCGCTTCGCCGACGTGCCGATCGTCGGCGACGCCCGCGAGGTCCTCGTCGACCTCCTCGACGCCTGGGACGACGTCTCCGCCGAACGGGCGGACACGAGCGCCTGGTGGGCGAAGCTCGACCAGCTCCGGCAGGACTTCCCGCTCGGGTACGCGGAGCCGACCGACGGGCTGCTCGCGCCGCAGGCGATCATCAAGCGCATCGGTGAGCTCACCGGTCCCGAGGGCGTGTTCGCCTCCGGGGTCGGGCAGCACCAGATGTGGTCCGCGCAGTTCATCCGGTACGAGCGGCCGAACGCCTGGTTGAACTCGGGTGGCGCCGGCACCATGGGCTACTCGGTCCCCGCGGCGATGGGCGCGAAGGTCGCCCAGCCGGACCGCGTGGTCTGGGCGATCGACGGCGACGGGTGCTTCCAGATGACGAACCAGGAGCTCGCGACCTGCGTCATCAACGACATCCCGATCAAGGTCGCGGTCATCAACAACTCCTCGCTCGGCATGGTGCGGCAGTGGCAGACGCTGTTCTACGACGGCCGACACTCCTTCACCGACCTGCAGACCGGTCACGGCACGCGCCGCGTCCCGGACTTCGTGAAGCTCGCCGACGCCTACGGTGCCCTCGGCATCCGCGTCGAGAAGGCGGACGAGGTCGACGCCGCCATCCAGCTCGCCCTCGAGACGAACGACCGCCCCGTGGTGATCGACTTCGTGGTCAGCCGCGACTCGATGGTCTGGCCCATGGTCCCGCAGGGGGTCAGCAACTCGTCCATCGAGTACGCCCAGGCCCTCGCCCCGACCTGGGACGACGAGGACGCCGACATGACGGGAGAAACCGCATGAGCCACGTCCTCTCCCTCCTCGTCGAGGACAAGCCGGGTCTGCTGACGCGCGTCGCGGGGCTGTTCGCCCGGCGCGGCTTCAACATCGAGTCGCTCGCCGTGGGCGGCACCGAGGTCGAGGGCCTGTCCCGGATCACGGTCGTCGTCGACGTCGAGGACCTGCCGCTGGAGCAGGTGACGAAGCAGCTCAACAAGCTCGTCAACGTCATCAAGATCGTCGAGCTCGACTTCTCCCAGTCGGTGCAGCGCGAGCACATGCTCGTGAAGGTCCGCGTCGACAACCAGACCCGCTCGGCCGTGCTCGAGGCCGTGAACCTCTTCCGCGCGCAGGTCGTCGACGTGGCGACCGACTCGCTCATCGTCGAGGTGACCGGCGACCCGGGCAAGATCCAGGCGATCCTCCGCGTCCTCGAGCCCTACGGCGTCAAGGAACTCGCCCGCGCCGGTCTGCTCGGCATGGGCCGTGGGCCGAAGAGCATCACCGACCGCGTGCGCTGAGCACACCCCGCTTCCGGGCGGGAGGCGCGGGGCGGTCCCGCCACGCGCCTCCCGTCCGCACACCACAAGCCACCAGAACCAAGGAGACACACCCTCGTGACTGACATCGTGTACGACGCCGACGCCGACCTGACGCTCATCCAGGGCAAGAAGGTCGCCGTCATCGGCTACGGCTCGCAGGGCCACGCCCACGCGCTCAACCTCCGTGACTCCGGCGTCGAGGTCGTCATCGGCCTCAAGGAGGGCTCGAAGAGCCGCGACAAGGCGACCGAGGCGGGCTTCCAGGTCCTCACCCCGGCCGAGGCGACGAAGAACGCCGACGTCGTCGTGATCCTCGCGCCGGACCAGGTGCAGCGCATCGTCTACGCCGAGGACATCGAGCCGAACCTGAAGGACGGCGCGACGCTCGTCTTCGGCCACGGCTTCAACATCCGCTACGGCTACATCGAGGCCCCCGAGGGCGTCGACGTCGCGCTCGTCGCGCCGAAGGGCCCGGGGCACACCGTCCGTCGCGAGTACGAGGCCGGCCGTGGTGTGCCCGTGATCGTCGCCGTCGAGGTCGACGCCTCCGGCAGCGCCTGGGACCTCGCCTGGTCGTACGCCAAGGCCATCGGCGGCCTGCGTTCCGGCGGCATCAAGACGACCTTCACCGAGGAGACCGAGACCGACCTGTTCGGTGAGCAGGCCGTCCTCTGCGGTGGCACGTCGCAGCTCATCCAGTACGGCTTCGAGACCCTGGTCGAGGCGGGCTACCAGCCGCAGATCGCCTACTTCGAGGTCCTGCACGAGCTCAAGCTCATCGTCGACCTCATCTGGGAGGGCGGCCTCACCAAGCAGCGCTGGTCGATCTCCGACACCGCCGAGTTCGGTGACTACGTCTCCGGCCCCCGCGTGATCTCGCCCGAGGTCAAGGAGAACATGAAGGCCGTGCTCTCCGACATCCAGGACGGCACCTTCGCCAAGCGCTTCATCGAGGACCAGGACGCCGGCGCGCCGGAGTTCAAGGAGCTCCGCGCGAAGGGCGAGGGCCACCCGATCGAGGCCACCGGCCGCGAGCTCCGCGCGCTGTTCGCGTGGAAGTCGAACGACGCCGACTACGTGGACGGCTCGGCCGCGCGGTAGTCTGCGGTCGACCACCCGACTCCCGAGGCGGGGGGGGGGGGGGCCCCCCCCCCCCCCCCCCCCCCCCCCCCAAAACCACCCCTTACCCAACACCAACACCCCCACCACCAGGCCCCCCCCCGGGGGCCC